>DATIRG010000224.1:0-9155 GCA_035470005.1 Lutibacter sp.
CTTCTTTGAAAAAATCCCCTGAAGACAGTTCCCTGCTTAATATATCGAAATACTCGTGATTCACACCGTAAACTATCGTTGATTTATAGCCGATTGGTCCTACTGCCTGTGCGCCAACATTCACCAAAGGCGACAATTTTGAAATCCATACCGCATTTTTTTGCAATATGTCAAAATCCTTTTTGTCGATGGGCCTTCCCATTCTCACATGCGAGCCGCCTCTATGTTCCATTTTTGTAAAAATCATCACCAAATTGGTTCCCAATCCCGATATTTGGTCCTGCACTTGTTTGTTGGCGCCCTCCCCTGCTGAAATCGTCATAATTACTGAGTCAACGCCAATAATAATTCCCAAAACAGTGAGTAAACTTCTCGACCTGTTTTTATTGATTGCCTGAAAAGCCACTTTAAATGTTTTAAACAACTGTCGCATTTTCAAATTTTTTTTTAAGCTGTTATCCCCCATTCCTTTAAAGCACTTTCTTTGGTGCTCCTGTTTTTAATGATTTCATCGGTTCATATGCGCCCATCCCGGAAATAAATCATGCGTTTTGCGAATTGGGCAATTTCCGGTTCGTGCGTAATCATGATAATTGTTTTTCCCTGATCATTTAATTTCACGAACAAATCTGCCACTTCAATGCTCGCCTTGCTGTCCAGATTTCCCGTGGCTTCATCCGACAGGATAATGGCAGGATCATTTACCAAAGCCCTGGCAATGGCAACGCGCTGCTGTTCTCCACCGGATAACTGATTTGTTTTATGATAAATTCGGCTGCCAAGGCCAACTTTTTCCAAGGCTTTTTTTGCGTACTCTGCCGGATTTAAAAATTTGCCTGTTCTGTTGTAAACCAGCGGAAGTTCCACATTTTCCAAAGCGGTTGTTCTCGAAAGCAGGTTATAACTCTGAAAAATAAATCCTATTTTTTGGTTTCTGATTGCTGCAAGTTCATTTTTATTGAGCTTATTTACGTAAACGCCATCCAAATAATATTCGCCTTCTGAAGGTTTGTCCAAGCAACCCAAAATATTCAGTAAAGTTGATTTCCCCGATCCTGAAGCGCCCATGATGGCCACAAATTCACCTTCTTCAATAACTAGATTGATTGTTGTGAGCGCATGCACTGCTATTTCGCCAGTATTAAACACTTTGCTTAAATTTTTGGTTTCTATAACCTTTTTGGCTACCATACATTTTTTATTTTTTGGTTTTTAATGCCGTTAATCGCCTTTTGGCCTTCCTTCAATGGAATATTATCCATAAACTTAATGATTTCCGATTTCAGCCCGGTTTTTATGCCAAGTTCCACAAATTTAAAATTCAGTTTCCCGTTTTCATTTTGCATAAAAAAGCCATCAATTTTGGGTGGCAATCTCTTTTTGAAATTTGCCGGGGTAAACAATTCTTCATTGTTGATGGCATTGATAAAAACCTGTTGGATGGAATCTGGCAAATAGGCCTCAGCATCTTTCAACAGCATAGGTTTTATTTCTTTCAACATCGCTTCATTTGGCCTAAAACGCAAGGCCGAATTGTTAATTAGCAATACATTTTTCGCAACGTTGGTAATAAATTCTATGTTGGCCGTCATTCCGGGAAGCAATTCCCCATTTTTATTATCAACGTCAACCACCACCTTATAATTTACCACATTATTAATTTTTATGGGCTGCAGCCTAATTTGGCTCACTTGTCCGTTAAACTGCTTATCCTGATAGGTTTGCACCGTAAAACGTACTTTCATGCCGTTTTGGATAAAGCCAATATCGCTTTCGTCAACATCGGCCAACAATTGCATTTTTGACAGGTCTTCAGCAATCACAAACATTTTTGGCGTTGCAAAAGATGCCGCCACGGTTTGGCCTTCTTCCACGCTTCTGTCTATTACGGTACCGCTAATTGGGGAAGTGATGCGCGCGAAACCCATCGTCACTTTAATGCTTTTTACTGATGCTTCTGACGCTTTTTTTGTGCTCAAAGCTTGATCATAAGAGAATTTTGAGTTGCTGTATTGCTGCTCGGAAATCACTTTTTCCGCAAACAATGCTTTGTCGCGCTCAAACTCCACTTTTGCCTGATTTAGTCTGGCTTGGGCAACCGACAAATTGGCTTCGGCATTGATTAAATTGGTGTACAACAATTTCAAATCCATTTCCGCCAACAATTGTCCGGCTGTCACTTTATCATTAAAATCCACATAAATTTTTTTGATGGTTCCGGAAATTTGTGTACCAACCTCAACCGTGTTGATGGCTTCCAGCGTTCCCGTGCTTGAAACCACCGCTTCAATATCGCCTTTTTCCAAGGTTGCAAAGGTAAAATCGAGTTTTTTGGCTTCCCATTTTGGCTTCATTACTAAATACACCACCGCAGCGATGCCTAAAACCAGCAGCAATATCCAAGTTAACTTTTTCATGTTTTCATTTTTAATCTTTTCCCGTTAATAATTGGTAATCGTAATAAGTTGTTTTATAGTTTAATACAGCTTGAAGCCAACTCAAACGCGACTGTGTAAAAGCCAATTCGGCATCATTTACTTCCAAAATTGTTCCCACACCCAAATCGTACCTTTTTTTTGCGAGTTTTAAAGCGTCGGCTGTCAATAGCAAATTTTCCTGCTGCACTTCCGTTTTAAGTTTGGAGAATCGCCACTGAGAAAACAATTCATTCAGTTTCATTTGAATTTCTTTGGTGACATATTCTTGTTCCTCTTCGACTATTTTTTTGCCCAAAGCGACTTGTTGCACCTTGTTTTTTGTGACGGTTCCGTTAAATATGGGGAATTGCAATTGCAATCCCGCCAAACTTGTTTGTGTCCAATCGTATTCAGAAAACTTAAAATTATTGGCGTGCGCCTGATAATTGTAATTTCCGATGGCGCCGAGTGTTGGATAATACGCCGATTTTGCCAATTGGAGTCGGTCTTCATTCAACCCAACAGTCAATTCCAATTGTTTTAACTGGCTGTTTTTTTGAAGTAGTTTTGCGGTTTCTTCCTCTAGTAAGATTTCATCGCTTCGAATTTCAATGGGTTCTGTCAATTTAAGGGAAATATCCGCATCCAGGCCCAACAGCAATTTTAAAGCATTTTCTGACGGGATTAAATTACTTTGCGCCTCCAGTAAATTGCTTTTGGCAATGGCTGCCTGCACTTTTGCCGAAGAAACATCAAACTCGGTGAGCGTTCCCCGTTGCAGTCTTTTTTGAATGTCAGTCAAAAAAACCTCCGCATTTTCTTTACGCATTTCCTGCACTTTTACAACTTCCTGTGCAATTAAATAATTGAAATAGGCTTTTTTTACTGCATTGATAACAGAAAGTTTGACACCTCTTTTGGCTTCCTTTTGAAAATCATATTGGGTTTCCGCCAGTTTTTTATTGGCAAAATTATAGCGCTCATAAATGGGAAGCGAGAGGTTTAAGGAACTTCTGAACTCATTGTCAGAACCCAATTTTAAGGCGCTGCTGGCCGTTCCAAAACCTTCCGATAAAAAAATAACTTGTCGGTCGATATTTCTGTTATAGCTGGAACTTAGATTTAATTTCGGCAAAAAATTGGCTTTGGCTTCTTTTAAAGCGAATTTTGAAGCAATCATTTCATCATTGGCAATGATGATGTTCGTGTTTTGTTCAAACGCCATTGAAATTGCCTCATTTAAACTCAACGAAATATTTTCTTGTGAAAGTACCCAATGACCGCTTAAAATGAGCAGAAAAAAAAGCATCCGTTTCACGCGCAACAACTTCATATCACTATAATTTTAAATTTAAATGACATTGAAGCACCATCAATAAGTAGAAGAAATAGCTAATTAATTACTTCAAAATCAACATTATAATTTTATTTGCAATTTCAAAAGTTTAAAAAAACTTTATTCCACCACAAACTGACGTACAAATTCATCGCTGTCGATCACCATTTTTGTTACTTCAAAAACTTCTTTTCTGTTGGTTCTCAAAGCTTTTACAAAATTTGTGATGTCGTCTTCTAATTGTTGATGTTCGGCCCTAAACTGATGGGAATCATATTTAAAAGGATCTTCCATTAAATTTGCCAAGTGCGTCAAATGCTTATCGATCCTATGCAATAAATCGGTACATTTTTTAGCAGTTTTTAAGATGCTGTTGTCAATGTTGCGTACTGCTTCACTGTCCTTTTTATTCGAAATCCAAATTAAATATTTATCGATTAAATTGTCCAAAAAATTCAAATCATCTCTGTAAAACAACAAATCCGATTTCCAGTGTTTTGTGAGAATATACAACTCTTCCCAATTGGCATCTAAAATATAAGTTCCATTTGGCCTGTTTCTAAAATCGCTCATGACGGTTTCGTTTTAAGTTAAAAAAAGCATATCATAAATTTAAATTGCTTGAACAACAAAATTTACACCTTAAATTTAGTAAAGCATTTCACCCTAAAAAATGACCATTATCAATTATTCAAGCGCCAAAAATGAGTTATATCATTCTGCAACTGCATTTGGATTCATATCTTTAATTGATAACCAACTAAACAACAGTCGATATGAAAACAATAATTTTTGCTGCGGATTATTCAAAAAATGCGGTAACCGGCTTAAAATATGCACATGGATTAAGCTCAAAATTGGGCGCCAATTTGTTGGTGATTCATGTTTATAGCCTTCCGATGATGTTGGGATTGGAATTTGATATTTTTTACGATGAACTCGAAAAAACGACACTTAAAAAACACAATGCAAAACTCAAAAGATTCTGCAGAAAACACTTGGGAAAAGATTTGCCTGCGATAAATGTACAAACCGAGGCTTTTGAAAATTTATCCGTTTCGCACGGAATCCTCGCAAAAGCCAATGAACATAAAGCCTTTATGATTGTGATTGGAATGAAAAAAGAAAGCGCCATTAAAGAACTTTTTATGGGCGACACTTCCATGAGCCTGATTGAAAAAGCGCCAAGCCCTGTAATGTTGGTTCCTGAAAATGCCGGCGAAGATCTTAAATTAATCATTTATGCAACCGATTTTGAACAGGAAGATATTGGCGCCATTTATATTGTTTCCCAAATTGCAAGAAAATTTGATGCCAGAATCACAGTTGTACATATTGCGCCTAGCATTCTTGGCGACGGAAATTTAAAAATGGATTGGTTTAAGGAAATGGTGAAGCAAAAAGTGACCTATAAAAAAATTAAATTTAGAGTATTGTTTTCCGAAGAAATATTTGAAACGCTTAAGGATTATTTAGACAGCAATGATGCCGATATGGTCGCTATGCTGGAACGCGAAAAAAGCGGATTTCTAAAAAAACTGTTTCAGCGTGATATGGTTAAAGAAATGGAATCCTTCGGAAAAATTCCTTTGTTAAGTTTTAACGAAGCCAATTATTAACGCCAAAATGCCTTTAAAATGAAGACACTTACAAAAGAATTCAGCCAAATTCGGATCCATGACATTGCACAAGTTGGCGGCAAAAATGCTTCTTTGGGCGAAATGTACACGCAACTTTTCAAAAAAGGAATCAATATTCCAAACGGTTTTGCCACCACGTCATATGCGTTTAATTTATTCCTGAAGGAAAATAAATTGGAAGACGCCCTAAAAAATACCTTAAAGAAGCTGGATAAATTAGCTTATTCAAACCTAAATGATATTGGCCAGGAAGCGCGTGAATTGATTCAAAACGGAAAATTCTCGGAGAATTTCTCAAATGCCATTATTGCTGCCTATAAAAATTTATGCGGAAACGATTATTTTGAAGTCGCCGTAAGAAGCAGCGCCACTGCGGAAGACTTGCCCGAAGCTAGTTTTGCAGGGCAACACGACACATTTTTAAATATCAAAGGCGAGGCACATTTGTTGGAAGCCATTAAAAATTGCTTTGCGTCGCTTTATACCAATCGCGCGATAAAATATAGGGAAGACAAAGGTTTTGAACATCAGGGAATTGCCATATCCGTTGGTGTGCAAAAAATGGTTCGATCGGATAAAGGCTGTTCGGGCGTTGGATTTACGTTAGAGCCTGAATCGGGTTTTGAAAACATTATTCTGCTTTCCGGCGTTTGGGGATTGGGAGAAAATATAGTGCAGGGTTTGGTGAATCCCGATGAATTTTATGTATTTAAACCTACTTTAAAACTGGGCAAAAACGCCATTCTTCAGAAAAAAATGGGCGACAAAGCCAAAACCATGATTTATGCGGAATCCAACAACCATTCATCAATCATGAATATTGATACGCCTTTGGAAAAACAAAATCAATATATTTTGGACAATGATGAAGTGCAAACGCTTGCTTACTGGGCACTGATGATAGAAGAGCATTATAAAAAAGCCATGGATATTGAATGGGCCAAAGACGGAATCACAGGAAAATTATACATTACTCAGGCTCGCCCGGAAACAGTGCATCAAATGAAGAACAAAAACCTGTTTTATGAATATAAATTGATGGAAAAAAGCAAAATTTTGTGCTCGGGAAATGCCGTAGGATCTAAAATAATTGTAGGAACCGCCCGTGTTTTGGCTTCATCAAAAGAGGCTTCAAAATTACAGCAAGGCGAAATTGTGGTGACAGACACTGTTAATCCCGATTGGGATCCGATTCTTAAAATGAGCGGAGGAATTGTAACAAATAAAGGCGGAAGAACAAGCCATGCGTCTATTGTGGCCAGGGAACTTGGGGTTTCGGCGGTTGTGGGTTGCGGAAATGCAACAGAAACCATAAAAGATGGCGACCCCATAACCATTTCCTGCGCTCAAGGAAAAACAGGCTATATTTATGAAGGAAAACTTGATTTTGTAAAAAAACAAATTGATTTTTCAAATATTCAATTGCCAAAAACGGAAATGAAAATGATATTGGCCGATCCGGAAAAAGCTTTTCAGCTTTCTTTTTATCCGAACAATGGCGTGGGTTTGTTACGCATGGAATTCATCATTTCCCACACAATAAGAATCCATCCGATGGCCTTGCTGAAATATGATGAGATTGAAGAAGCTTCCGTCAGAAATGAAATTGACAAACTGACGGCCAATTATTTGAACAAAGAAGATTATTTTGTAGACCAGCTTACCCAAGGTATTGCTATGATTGCCGCAGCATTTTATCCGAAAGAAGTGATTGTGAGAACAAGCGATTTTAAAACCAATGAATACGCAAATTTGATTGGCGGAAAACAATTTGAGCCGCAAGAAGAAAATCCGATGATCGGTTTTAGGGGTGCTTCAAGATATTACAACGACTTGTACAAAGAAGGATTCGGCCTGGAATGCAAAGCCATAAAAAGAATTCGCGATGATATGGGACTCACCAATCTTAAGGTGATGATTCCTTTCTGCAGAACCTTGGAAGAAGGCGA
Source organism: Lutibacter sp. (assembly GCA_035470005.1). Taxonomy (GTDB): domain Bacteria; phylum Bacteroidota; class Bacteroidia; order Flavobacteriales; family Flavobacteriaceae; genus Lutibacter. The sequence goes on from DATIRG010000224.1 coordinate 7,343, forward strand.
AAAAGTGGTTCAAATAATGGCTGATTACGGATTGAAACGCGGCGTCAACGGACTCGAAATTTACACGATGGTTGAAGTGCCAAGCAACGTTATTTTAGCTGAGGAATTTGCCAAAATTTTTGATGGATTTTCCATTGGCTCAAATGATTTAACCCAGCTAACACTTGGAGTTGATCGCGATTCTCAGCTGATGTCGGAAATATTCGACGAAAATGACAAAGCGGCGAAAGCAATGATTGCCATGGCCATTGAAAAGGCAAAAAAAACCAATACTAAAATTGGATTGTGCGGGCAGGCACCAAGCGATTTTCCTGATTTTGCGGCATTTTTGGTGAAACAGGGAATTGACAGCATTTCATTTAACCCCGATGCCTTGCTGAAGGGAATTGAAAATACCCGAAAAGCAGAAAAACAAAAATTTAACTATGTCCAGTTCGTATTTTAATTTTCTTAATACTGAAAATTGAATATGGAAATTATATATAAAAATAAAACTTACAGGTTTTAAAACCTGTAAGCTTTATTTTTTCCAAAAAGCAATTTTATCCTATTTTACAAAGCCTTAATCAGATTTTCTTTTTCAAGTTGTTTTATAATGCTGTTCACATAGTCATTTACCGCAGTATTAATTTTTTGAGGATCTACCAAGTTCATGGCGCCTACCCAAACAAGTGATTTTGTGTCGTTTTCATTGATACTGTAAATAATTGTTTCAACATTATAAACTTTGTAATAATCATAATATCGAGGCGTGTAATATATGTCTTGGTACCAGAAATAATACCTTCCAAATCTTGACCAGCGATAACTGACAGATGGATAATAATAAGCTGAATAATCCACTTTTTCCTGCACACCTTTGATTGATGTAATCACAACGGTATCAAAACCGTCTTCGGCTATTTTTTTTATCATAGCATCAATTTCTGCCTCGCTTTTTTTGGAAGCAGTAAAACCATTATTTAAAACAGCCATACTTTCCGTGGCATAAATATTTCGAAGTATAAACGCATTTTTTAATTTCTCTTCAAAAAGTTTGCGTGCAGTCAGGTTTTCTGTAATGCCAATCACCAATACTTTTTTCGGTTCAAAAGAAGTGATTTCCTTGTTTTTCCAGCTGTCGACAAACTGGGTTGAAGAACAGGCCGATAATAACAACGTTCCTATAAATAATGCTATTTTTTTCATCAGATTAATATTATTTTTTAGTTGGAACAGCTGGTGTCCTGCATTAACCATCATTTCCTTTCGCAAAATTTGATATGCTCTTTTCATGACTTTAAGTTTTATCCTAAAATTAGCACTCAAAATTGTTTTTTGCATTGATGAAAATCAGCTTCATTAATTGATTATTATCAGTTTTTGCAAAAATGATGGATGTTGAATTTTGGATTATGAATGTTCAAATATGACAAAAAGATAAAACTGTATACAATTAAACAGTTTCTCAATTTTGATGAATATCATTTTAATTATCCCAAAGTGTTTCTAATTTAGGATAAAATTCAAGATTATGTCAGTAGCTATTAAACATCCGTTACCTAAACCCATTTTCGAGAAATTGGCCAATACGCATGGACTTCATTGCGTTTCAATTTATTTGCCGATGCACAAAGATGGCAAAGAGCAAAATTTGCGCCTGGCGCAGGCCACATTAAAACAATGCATCAGAAAAGTGCAAACCGATCTGGAGCGCCATGAAATGGATTCTCAGGAAATCAAAAAATACTTGAAACCCATTGAGGCTTTGATTGCCGACATAGAATTGTGGCGCAATCCGTCCAACGGACTTGCCATATTTTTGGACAAAAAC
>DATIRG010000225.1:0-2951 GCA_035470005.1 Lutibacter sp.
ATTCACCACCACGAATTCCGGGTGAAGTACTCAACAACAACATAGGTTTATCTCGCCAAACCTTGCCATTGATTCGCGACAGCCAGTGAAACGCATTTTTAAAAGCCGTGTAGTAAGCTCCATTGTGTTCGGCCAACGAGATGACAAATCCGTCTGCTTTTTCAATCACTTTGTTCAATTCCAATGCGCCTTTTGGAAATCCTTTTTCTTTCTCCAAATCAACAGAAAACAAAGGCATTTCAAATTCATTTAAATCAACCTTAGTCAATGTTGCATTTTTCAGCAATTCGCCCGCATATTCTGCCAACATTTTATTGATCGAATTTTTACTTGAACTGCCACCAATGGTTATGATATTTTTTGTCATTTTTTGTGTCTTAAATTTAATTTCTGGTGCAAATATAAATCAATTTTTTTTATTTACCTAGGTATTTATTGTCAAGGTATTTAAATAAGGCGGTTTCACATACATTTTGTACTTTAGCACCTCTTCAAAAGATCAAATTAAAATGGACATCAACTTCAATAAAAATGAAGATTTCAATAAGCTTCAAATATCCGCGCTAAATAAAAAACTCCAGAAAGTTTACAAAGGCGGCGGTGAAAAAAGAACAGAAAAGCATAAAGACAACGGAAAGTTAACGGCGAGAGAGCGCATTGAGTATCTTTTTGACGCCAAAAGCGATTCCATTGAAATTGGTGCGTTGGTTGGCGAAGGAATGTATGAAGAACACGGTGGTTGTCCGTCGGGTGGCGTTATCGTTAAAATAGGATATATCAAAGGAAAACAATGCATTGTTGTGGCCAATGACGCCACGGTTAAAGCCGGAGCCTGGTTTCCCATCACCGGAAAAAAGAATTTACGCGCCCAGGAAATTTCCATGGAAAATAGGTTGCCCATCATTTATTTGGTGGACAGTGCCGGGGTTTATTTGCCAATGCAAGATGAAATATTTCCCGATAAAGAACACTTCGGAAGAATTTTCAGGAACAATGCCGTAATGAGCAGTATGGGAATTACCCAAATTTCTGCAGTGATGGGAAGTTGTGTTGCCGGTGGCGCTTATTTGCCGATTATGAGCGATGAGACCATTATTGTGGACAAAACAGGAAGCATTTTTTTAGCCGGAAGCTATTTGGTAAAAGCTGCCATTGGCGAAAATATAGACAATGAAAGGTTGGGTGGTGCAACTACACATAGTGAAATTAGTGGCGTGACCGATTATAAAGCCAGTGATGACCACGATGCTTTGGATAAAATAAAAAACATTATTGATAAAATTGGCGATTATAACAAAGCTGGTTTTAACAGAATACAAACGGTAAATCCGGTTAAAAATCCAGATGAAATCTTTGGCATTTTACCCGCCACAAGAACCGACCAATATGATATGCTGGAAATCATCAAACGTTTGGTCGACAATTCGGAAATAGAAGAATACAAAAAAGAGTACGGAAAAACCATTATTTGCGGCTATGCACGCATTGAAGGCTGGGCTGTGGGAATTGTGGCCAACCAGCGTAAAGTGGTTAAAAATGCCAATAAAGAAATGCAGTTTGGCGGTGTTATCTATTCCGATTCTGCTGATAAAGCAACCCGATTTATAGCCAACTGCAATCAGAAGAAAATTCCGCTGGTGTTTTTACAAGACGTTACCGGATTTATGGTTGGAAGTAAAAGCGAACACGGCGGCATTATAAAAGACGGCGCCAAAATGGTAAATGCCGTAAGCAATTCCGTTGTTCCGAAATTTACGGTGGTGATAGGAAATTCATATGGCGCAGGAAATTATGCCATGTGCGGCAAAGCTTACGATCCAAGGTTAATTGTTGCCTGGCCTTCTGCCCGACTTGCGGTGATGGGCGGCGAACAAGCCTCAAAAGTGTTGTTGCAAATAGAAACTGCTTCGCTAAAAAATAAAGGAGAAGAAATCACCAAAGAAAAAGAGCAAAAAATACTGGAACACATTCAGCAAAAATACGACACACAAACATCGCCTTATTATGCTGCTGCACACTTGTGGACAGATGGCATTATCAATCCGGTAGACACCAGAAAATGGATTGGAATGGGCATTGAAGCCGCAAATCACGCGCCCATTGAAAAACAATTCAATTTAGGGATAATTCAGGTTTAAAAAATTGTAAATACCTTTTGTAATAATTACATTTGCAGCACATAAAAATATAGAAAACAGTATGGGAAGAGCGTTCGAATTTAGAAAAGGAAGAAAAATGAAACGCTGGTCGGCGATGGCGAAAACATTTACCAGAATTGGTAAAGATATTGTGATGGCGGTAAAAGAAGGCGGGCCAAATCCGGAAGCCAATTCTCGTTTAAGAGCGGTCATTCAAAACGCCAAGGCTGCAAATATGCCCAAAGAAAATGTTGAGCGCGCCATTAAAAAAGCCACCGATAAAGATACTGCAAATTATAAAGAAGTGCTGTTTGAAGGTTACGCACCGCACGGAATTGCGCTTGTAATTGAAACTGCTACAGATAATAACAATAGGACCGTTGCCAACGTAAGAGCGGCTTTTAACAAATGCAACGGAAACTTTGGCACATCAGGATCTGTGGTTTTTATGTTTGACCATACGTGTAATTTCCTCATAAAAGCTGATGATCTGAAAATGGATTTGGAAGAATTTGAATTGGAACTGATCGACTTTAATGTGGAAGAAGTTTTTGAAGACGAAGAAGGGATTTTGATTTTTGCGCCTTTTGAACAATGTGGTGCCATCCAAAAATATCTTTAAGAAAATAATATTGAAATTCTTTCCACAGGTTTTGAGAGAATTCCTTCGACCACCACCAAGCTTTCTGAAGAAGAACAAGCTGATGTTGAAAAATTATTGGACCGTTTGGAAGAAGACGATGATGTGCAAAACGTTTACCATTCAATGGAAATGAATTAATGATCAACTTATTTGGCAAAAAATCTTCAGAA
>DATIRG010000226.1:0-1970 GCA_035470005.1 Lutibacter sp.
CTGTGGCCTATCCTTTTGCTGGAAACATTGGCGGCGGCGGATTTATGGTGTACAGAACCCACGACGGCAAAACCGGCGCCTTGGATTACCGTGAAAAAGCGCCACAAGCTGCTTCAAAAAATATGTATTTGGATGAAAATGGCAATATCATACAAGGAAAAAGTACCTTGGGTGCTATGGCGGTTGGCGTTCCCGGAACGGTGGACGGCTTGTTTAAAGTCCACCAAAAATTTGGGAGTTTACCATTTTCGGAATTGATTCAGCCTTCCATTGATTTGGCCAATAAAGGTGTTGTAGTCACCAAAAAACAAGCGGAAAGACTTGCGGATTCTCGACATTTTTTTGGGGAAGTGAACGACACCAAAATTGTTTTGGATGCAGACTGGAAAGAAGGTGACACCATTAAATATGTGATGCTGGCAAAAACATTGGAAAGAATTCGGGATTTGGGAAGAAACGGATTTTATAAGGGAGAAACAGCGGAAATGATGGTGAATTATGTGCAGAAATTGGGCGGAATTATCACAAAAGCGGATTTGGAAAACTACGAAGCAAAATGGAGAACTCCGATTGAGTTTAATTACAAAGATTTGAAAATTATTTCCATGTCGCCACCATCAAGCGGCGGAATTTGCAACGCGCAAATTTTTAAGGCGATTGAACCGTTTAACATTGCTTCATTCGGACACAATTCCTTAAAATCCGTTCAATTGCTTACGGAAGCCGAAAGAAGGGCATATGCCGATCGTTCCTATTATTTAGGCGATCCTGATTTCGTGAAAATTCCGATCGACACGTTAATTTCATCAAAATATGTTCAAAAAAGAATGGCCAATTTTTCCTGGGACAAAGCCACGCCTTCTTCGACTTTAAAACACGGAAAAATTACCGGCTATGAAAGTGATGAAACCACGCATTATTCCATAGTTGACCAATATGGAAATTCAATTTCGGCAACCACCACTTTAAATGGCGCTTACGGCTCCAAAGTGTTTGTTTCTGAAGGCGGTTTCTTTTTAAACAATGAAATGGACGATTTCAGTTCGAAACCAGGAACGCCCAATATGTTTGGATTGATTGGCGCCGAGGCAAATTCAATTGAACCTGGAAAACGCATGCTAAGTTCTATGACGCCGACGATTGTTGAAAAAAACAATCGGTTTTATATGTCGGTTGGCTCACCGGGAGGTTCACAAATTATAACTTCTGTGTTGCAAACTATTTTAAATGTGTATGAGTTTAAAATGGGCATGCAGGATGCCGTAAACGCGCCAAGATTTCACCATCAATGGCTGCCTGATGTTGTGACTTTTGAACCGAAAGGCTTTGACAGTTTGCTGCTAAATCAATTACAGGGAAAAGGCTATCAAATTAAACAGGAAAATAGCGTAATCCTAGGCAAAGTCGATGCAATTTTGCGATTGCCAAACGGAAAATTAGAGGGCGGCGCTGATTATAGAGGCGATGACAATGCGGCTGGATTTTAGACCAATATCTTTTAAGGGAAATAAAATGAATTCAAAAACTTGTATGAGCCAATTTGGCACCTCCAATATTTAGAATAAATTGGCTACAAAAAAGATTGAAAGCGTGCTAATAAAATTAATAAAGTACACAAATAGCAATAAAATTAGAATAATTAATTGAATCAAAATATTTTAAAAATAGGAGTTCAAAACTTTATCAACGCGCATTTAAAATCGGATGTCACAAAACTGATTTTAAGGGGAAGTCCGTTTGATATAGTTTCCATCCAGGAAATTGCAGAACAAATTTTAGCGAAAAATAGTTGTAAAAAAAAATTGCCAATTTGGTTCAATGCTGAAAATATTTACTATCCGAACAAACTGAACATTGAGCAAACCTCTTCCGAAATTACTGCCAACTATAAATCCGATTTGGTTTCGGGAGAAACATTCATCGACATTACCGGCGGATTTGGCATTGACGCTTATTTTTTTTCACAGAAA
>DATIRG010000227.1:0-1970 GCA_035470005.1 Lutibacter sp.
CGATCGCATTGTGGTGCTTGAAAAAGGGGAAATTGTGAAAGACTTAATAACTTCAGCAGAAACATTACAGGAGCTGGAAGCGTATTTTTCGGTGTAACTCAAATTAAATACACAGATTTTTGTATTTTTACATTCCTTATTGCAATAATTACAACGGGTAATAAGTTAATGGGTTAGTAAAAACAATTTCTTTTGAAAAATAGTTTTAAAATAATTGCAGGCTTTTTAACGGCGCTTTTTGTGGTTAATTGTTCCACTAAAAAAGATGCGTTTTTAAACAGAAGTTACCACTCGGTATCTACTAAATACAACGTGCTTTATAATGGTCATGAAGCTTTGCGCATTGGTTTGGAGCAATTAAATGCCAATTATGAAGATAATTATTGGGAGCGTTTGCCCATTGAACCTTTAAAAGTTGATGAATTGGCAATGCCCGGAATGCAGGCTGATTCAGACAGTTCTCCCCAAGAATTTGAAAAAGCCGAAGAAAAAGCGGTAAAAGCGGTTCAAAAACATTCCATGTTTATTGTCCGTGAAGAACGCAACAAACAAATTGATGACGCTTATTTGCTGTTGGGAAAATCTCGTTATTATTCCAAAAGATTTGTGCCCGCACTGGAAGCTTTTAATTACGTGATTCAAAATTACCCAAAAGCCAATTTAATAAACGAAACCATTATTTGGCAGGCAAAAACTCAGGTTCGTCTGCAAAATGAAGAACAGGCAATTAGAAGTTTAAGCGATTTATTAAAAGACAAATCGTTAAAAAGCGACCTTAAAGAGCACGCGCATACCGTAATTGCTATGGCTTACTTAAATCTTGACAGTTTGCAACTTGTAATTAATCACTTAAATAAAGCTGTTGTTTCAGACAATAATAAAGAACAAACTGCCAGAAATTTATTCATACTCGGTCAACTTTACAGCGAAAAAGGTTTGAAAGATTCTTCAAACATCGCCTTTCAAAAAGTAATTGATTTTAAAAAAGCGCCATACAAATACAAAATTCATGCACAATTGGAAAAAGCCAAGAATTCAACCAATAAATTGGACACAGAAGAAACATTGGCAATTCTTAAAAAGCTGGTAAAAGATAGAGATAACAGACCTTTTTTGGATGAATTGTATTACAGAATTGGAATAATTGAGCAGGAAAGAAACACAGATAATGCGATTGACTATTATAAAAAATCACTGCTGTCAAACTCAAAAAACAACCTTCAAAAAGAACTTTCATACGAAGCCCTTGGAAATTTATATTTCGACAAGGCGCAATTTATGGTTGCCGGGGCATATTACGACAGCATTTTGAATATTACTAACAGCGAAAACACAAAACGCGTGCGTCGTCTTGTGCGAAACAGAAATAATTTAACCGAGGTTATTTTAAATGAAAATAGCGTAAAAATTAACGACAGTATTTTAAGAGTTGTTGCGATGGGCGAAGATGAACAAATCGCTTTTTTTAACGCTCATATTGAAAAATTAAAAGCCAAAGAAGAAAAACAAGCAATCAAAACAACGGTTAAAGGCGGTTTGTTCGATCTAAACATAGGTAAATCGGATGTTGGCGGAAATTCAGGAAAATGGTATTTTTATAACATTCAGGCCGTTGGTTTTGGAGAAATCGAATTCAGAAAAATTTGGGGCAATCGGCCTTTGTCCGACAATTGGCGTTTGGGCGACAAATCTCAATTAAATATGGCAAACATTCTGGATCTTGACCAAAATATGGCGCAAGTAAGCGAACAGGAAAAACTCGAACTTTCTTATTATCTGGATAAAATTCCTTCAGAAAAAATTACGTTAGACAGTCTTGCAAATGAACGAAACACAGCCTATTTTAAATTGGGAATTATCTATAAAGAGCAATTTAAAGAATTGGATTTGGCAAAAGACAAATTCGAAAAATTAATAGCTTTTAACCCAGATTTGGCCTTGTTGATTCCTGCCAAATATCATTTGTATAA
>DATIRG010000228.1:0-2938 GCA_035470005.1 Lutibacter sp.
CCAAAATTACAACATTCAAAAAAATATTTCAATGGTCTCTTACTCTTTTTTTAAAAGTAATATGAGATTTAAATTGTAGCTATAAATAACATTTTACTATCTTGCGTTTGCAAAAAATGTATATAATTATGAGCAAAACTATATTAAATAAGAAATCAATCGACTTTTTAGAAAAATATTTAAACAACGCTTCGCCTACCGGTTATGAAAGCGAAGGCCAAAAAATTTGGATGGATTATTTAAAACCTTATGTTGACACCTTTATTACCGACAGTTATGGAACAGCGGTTGGCATTATAAATCCGGAAGCAAAATTTAAAGTTGTTATTGAAGGACATGCCGACGAAATTTCCTGGTATGTAAACTATATTACACCTGAGGGTTTAATTTACGTGATCAGAAACGGCGGAAGCGACCACCAAATTGCCCCCAGTAAAATTGTGAATATCCATACAAAAAAGGGCATTGTAAAAGGCGTTTTCGGTTGGCCCGCCATTCACACTAGGGATAAAGCGAAAGAAGAAGCTCCGCAAATGCTAAATATATTTATTGACACTGGTTGTAAAAATAAGGAAGAAGTTGAAGCATTAGGTGTTCATGTGGGTTGTGTAATCACTTATCCCGACACCTTCTTTATTTTAAATAAAAATAATTTTGTTTGCAGGGCACTCGACAACAGAATGGGCGGATTTATGATTGCCGAAGTAGCGCGATTGTTAAAAGAAAATAAAAAGACTTTGCCTTTTGGGCTGTATATCACAAACTCTGTTCAGGAGGAGATTGGATTGCGTGGCGCCGAAATGATTACGCATACCATTAAGCCAAATATTGCAATCATTACCGATGTTTGTCACGACACTTCAACGCCGATGATTGACAAAAAGAAAGAAGGAGAAACACTTTCAGGCAGTGGACCAGTGATTAGCTACGCGCCTGCCATTCAACATAATTTGCGTGAATTGATTGTGAATACGGCGATTGAGAAAAAAATTCCTTTTCAAAGAATGGCTTCATCGGGATGTACTGGCACAGACACCGACGCTTTTGCCTACAGCAATGGCGGCGTTCCTTCTGCTTTAATTTCATTGGCATTGCGCTATATGCACACTACCGTTGAAATGGTTCACAAAGATGATGTTGAAAATGTGATTAAATTAATTTATGAAACATTGCTCAATATTAAAGAAGGAGAAACATTCAGTTATTTTAAATAGATGGCAATAATAGGGGGTTTCTTGGCAATTGGCAGGCTGCTTTTGTTTATATCAGTTGCCTTATTCTTCTTTTGTATATTGCTGGTTATTAGTGTATTTTATAAAAGCAAAGAAAAAAAATTGGAGCGCGGCATTTTGCTCAGGCGATTTGCTATTAGGATCTTACACCCTATTTTAGGGTCGAAAATCACAGTTTATGGCAAAGAACCTATTAACTCGGGATTGGTTGTTTCAAATCATAGAAGTTATTTTGATGCTATGGTTATTTTAAAAAACATCTTAGCATCTCCAGTCGGAAAAAAGGAAGTCGAATCTTGGCCGTTAATTGGAAGCGTTACGAAAACAACGGGAGTCATCTTTGTAAATAGAGAAGAAAAATCAAGCCGAACGCAAACCCTGAAAGAAGTTCGCGTGGTTTTAGAAAATGGTTTTTCCATATTTGTAGCACCGGAAGGCACAACACATATCAAGCCAACCACCATTGATTTTAGGCCCGGCACATTTGTTTTAGCGGCAGAATTGGGTGTTCCAGTGATGCCAGTTGCCATAGATTATAAAAATATGGATGATGCCTGGATTGGTGATGATACTTTTATTCCGCATTTTTTAAAATGTTTCAGCAAATGGCGTACTGAAATTAAGGTAAGTTATTTAGAACCAATTATTTCTGACAATGCTGAAGAATTAATTTCTTTGTCGAAAAACCAAATCGACCAGGAATTACTGAGGTTTAGAAAAGATTGGAATTTAATTGATTAATTAGTTTATTAAGTTAGATAGCTCATGAAAAATACTATTTCTGAAAGAATTTTTGATTTTTTAAAAAATTACCCTCCCTTCAATTTAATTTCCAGCACAACTTTGTTGGAAGTTTCACAAAGTGTGGAAATTCAGTATTTTGAAAAAGATCAAATTATTTTCAGCCAAAATGACAATCCGCACGAACATTTTTACATAATTTATCAGGGATCTGTAAGGCTTTATCGATTTGTGGAAAACAAAAAACACATTCTTGACATTTGTGATGAAGGAGATTTGTTCGGTTTAAGGCCCCTTATTATGAATGAAAATTATGTAATGGGCGCTTCGGCAAATGAAGAAACTATTTTATATGGAATTCCGATTGCGTTATTTCACGACATTATTTTAACCTATCCAAAAGTCAGCCAGTTTTTAATTGCCAGTTTTGCCACAAATACACGCGATCCGTTTTCAGAAAAACATAAAGGCAAATTGTTTGCAAATGTTTCCGCCATCCAAAAAGTTGATCATAGTTTTGGAGAAATCCAATCGGCAAATTACAATAAAAATCCTATTACTTGTTCATCGGATACATCCATCCAAACGGCCTGTATCATTATGACGAAGAACATCATAAACTCAATCATTATCATAGAAAATGACATCCCAATTGGGATTATTACCGATAAAGACATCAGAACAAAAATTGGAACCGGCTTGTATAAAATTACCAGTAAAGTAAGTGAAATTATGACCAGCCCTGTGGTTACCTTCCCTCAAAACATCTCGGTTGCCGAAGCTCAAATTATGATTTTAAAGCATAAAGTTTCCCATTTGTGCATTACCAAAGACGGCACTAACAAAACGGAACTTGTGGGGATATTAACACAACAGGATCTAATCTTAACGCAAGGCAATAATCCGTCATTGCTTATCAAAGAAATAAAAAACGCCAAAGACACTGAAACGCTAAAACATATAAG
>DATIRG010000229.1:0-1680 GCA_035470005.1 Lutibacter sp.
TATAACACTGTTCACCAATTCAGAATAATTAATACGCTCGGTTTTTAAACTATAATTTGGCGAATTCACCCTTGTATATTTTGAAATGGTATCGAGAAAAGCCAAAGAAAATGTTGCAGAATTTTTAATAATTTGAATATGTTTTTCCAATTTCTCCGCTGAATAATCTTCCAGGTCTTCCAAGATCATTTCTGAAAATGAAAAAATAACACCAACCGGATTTTTTAAATTGTGTGTCAGTTTGCCGAGAATTTTGGAATTGGTTTCAATGGCTGCATTCAGCTCATTAGATTTGCTTTTGAGCTTAAGGCTAAGGTCAATTATTTTTTCTTCCAATTCTGGAATGTATTTGTCTGAATTTTTTTCTTTTTTTACCAAACCAACCTAATTTTAAGTAAATATAATTTTTAAATAGTTAGGTTCAAAATTATTATTTTAAATCGCCCTAACAGCAAGTTTGACCATTGCTATTTATAACCAAAAATTTCAGCAGGTATTGTGTTATAAACAGCAAAGTTTTAAAACAACACTCTTTTTTCATTACTTTTACCTTCCATAAGTTTAAACAACAAAAAAATGTCTACATCAAAAAAAGACTATAAGAGAATTACCACAAAAAGTGTAGTGGAAATGAAGAAAAATGGCGAAAAAATCGCCATGCTTACCGCATATGATTATACGATGGCAAAAATTATTGACAATGCCGGAGTTGATATTATTTTGGTAGGCGATTCAGCCTCTAATGTGATGGCCGGACACGAAACAACCTTGCCCATTACCTTAGATCAAATGATTTATCACGCAAGTTCTGTGGTAAGGGCCATTCATAGAAGTTTGGTGGTGGTCGATTTGCCTTTTGGAAGCTATCAGGGAAATTCAAGAAATGCGTTGGATTCGTCCATTAGAATTATGAAGGAATCAGGCGGCCATGCGGTAAAATTGGAAGGCGGAAGCGAAATTAGTGAGTCCATCATCAGAATTTTAACTGCTGGAATTCCTGTGATGGGACATTTGGGACTGACGCCGCAATCTATTTATAAATTTGGAACTTATACCGTTAGGGCGAAGGAGGAAGAAGAAGCCGAAAAATTAATGGAAGATGCTTTATTGCTTGAAAAACTAGGTTGTTTTGCCTTGGTTTTGGAAAAAGTTCCTGCAAAATTGGCCCAAAAAATAGCCGAAAGCATTTCCATTCCCGTTATTGGAATCGGTGCCGGAAATGGTGTGGACGGACAAGTGTTGGTGACGCATGATATGTTGGGAATGACCCATGAATTTCATCCGCGGTTTTTGCGTCGCTACATGGATTTATATACCGAAATGACCACTGCGTTTGAAAGCTATATTGCTGATGTAAAAAGCAGAGATTTTCCAAGTGATGAGGAACAGTATTAAATGCCTTCCGGCAAGTTAAATTTTAAATGTTAAATGTTAAAAGGTGAAATGTTTAATCGTTTATTTGTTTAAAATTTTAACTATAAAAACTTATAATTAATAACCTATAACTTCAAAATAACTACAAATGAAAGTCCTTCTGATAGACAGCAATCACCCAATTCTTCAGTCTGGTTTGGAAAAACTGGGTTGCGTTTGCGAGGAAGATTATTTTTCAAGCAAACAACAAATTGAAGAGAAAATAAGCGGTTATGAAGGTGTTGTTATCAGAAGTAGGTTTAATAT
>DATIRG010000230.1:0-1608 GCA_035470005.1 Lutibacter sp.
TAATTCAATTTATATTTTTTACTTTTTTCATTGATAAAAAAGTAACAAAAAATCTAGTCTACTGATTTTTTTCTGTAAAATTAACCCATTTTTTTCACCACATCACCCAGACCGCCTTTGGCCCCGCTTCACCAGCCACGAGGCTCTTTGGGTTGCTCCGTCGGCCTGCGCTAAAAAATAGCCTATTTTAAAACGAAAAATATCATATGACGGTTGCTTTTGATTTGGGTTCTAATTGTGAATGAACTTATTTTTTACTTTGTCGATTCCTAAAAAACATTGACCGAGTTAGAAATAGAATTATTTGAAATCAATTTTCTCCCTTTAGGGTCGGGGTAAAAAAATTGATTTTTTATAAATTCATATTTAACTCTTCAAATGTAAAATATTTATTACAAATTACCTTTTTTAATTTTTCTTTGATTTGTTTTTCAAATTATGTAATGAACTTGTTTTTACTTTTATTGGTTGTCGGTTTGTTCTTTTGTTATCGGTTCTATGTTCAGAACTATTTTCAACTAACAACTGATAACTGATAACTCACAACTGACAACTGTTAACCTTTTCTCAGAATTTCCTCAAAATAGGCAATGGTTTTGCCAAGGCCTTCTTCCAGCTGGATTTTAGGTTCCCAGCCGTTTAGTTTTTCTTTGGCCAGTTCAATGTTGGGCTGGCGTTGTTTGGGATCGTCTTTTGGCAAAGGCATAAACACAATGTTGGATTTAGCGCCTGTTAGTCTGATGATGGTATTCGCCAGTTGCAGCATGGTAAACTCGTTGGGATTCCCCAGATTCACCGGACCCGTAAAATTGGGGTCGGCGTTCATCATGCGAACCATTCCTTCCACCAAATCGTCCACATATTGAAATGAGCGTGTTTGCTGTCCATCGCCGTATATGGTGATGTTTTCGCCCTTTAAGGCCTGCACAATAAAATTGGATACCACCCGGCCGTCGTTCACATTCATATTGGGGCCATAGGTGTTGAAAATACGGATAATTTTGATGGCCACCTGGTTTTGGCGGTGGTAATCCATAAACAGGGTTTCCGCGCATCTTTTGCCCTCATCGTAGCAGGACCTGATGCCAATAGGGTTTACATTGCCCCAATAGCCTTCGGTTTGCGGATGCACGCTTGGGTCGCCATAAACTTCGCTGGTGCTTGCCTGCAGTATTTTTGCGTTGAGCCGTTTGGCCAAACCCAGCATATTGATGGCACCCATGATAGAAGTCTGTATGGTTTTTATGGGATCGTGCTGGTAGTAAATAGGGCTTGCCGGACAGGCAAGGTTGTAAATTTCATCCACTTCGGCAAAATAGGGCTGGATGATGTCGTGCCGCACCAATTCAAAAAACGGATTTGCCGTGAGGCCAATGATGTTGCTTTTGTGGCTGGAAAAATAATTGTCGAGACAAATGACTTCGTTGCCTTCGTTCAGTAGTCTTTCACACAAGTGTGATCCGATGAAGCCGGCACCTCCGGTTACTAGTATTTTTTTCATTAATTAATTTTTTTGGTCTTGCAGTCTTGCGGTCTTGCAGTCTTGCAGTCAAATTTAATCCAAACTTTTGGCTTATTAATATTTAGTTTTATAAATACATTTCAGTC
>DATIRG010000231.1:0-1536 GCA_035470005.1 Lutibacter sp.
TGGGCGGACAAATTCCTTTAGGCGCTGGTTTGGCTTTCGCCGATAAATATTTTGGACGCGATGGTGTTACCTTAACTTATTTTGGTGACGGAGCTGCCAGACAAGGTTCTTTGCACGAAACATTTAATATGGCCATCACCTGGAAACTTCCTGTTGTTTTTATTTGTGAAAACAATGGTTATGCAATGGGAACTTCTGTGAGCAGAACTTCCAATCATGAAGATATCTGGAAACTTGGTTTGGGTTATGAAATGCCTTGCGGACCGGTGGATGGAATGAATCCGGTTAAAGTTGCTGAAGCGATGGATGAAGCGATTAAACGCGCCAGAAGAGGTGACGGACCAACATTGCTAGATATAAAAACGTACCGTTACAGAGGCCATTCTATGAGTGATGCCCAAAAATACAGAACCAAAGAAGAAGTGGACGAGTACCGTAAAATTGATCCGATTTCTCAGGTATTGACAGTGATTCAAGAGAAAAAATACGCTACAGATAAAGAAATTAAAGCTTGGGATCAGGAAATAAAAGATAAGGTTGAAGAGTGTCAAAAATTCGCCGAAGAATCTCCTTATCCAGACAAACAATTATTATACGATATTGTTTACGAACAAAAAGATTATCCGTTTTTAAAACATAGATAAATGGCAGAAATTATAACAATGCCACGTTTAAGTGATACAATGACTGAAGGAGTTGTGGCACAGTGGTTAAAAAAAGTTGGTGATAAAATTTCAGAAGGCGATATTTTAGCCGAAATTGAAACCGATAAAGCAACAATGGAGTTTGAATCTTTTAACGAAGGCACACTTTTATACATCGGGTTAAAAGATGGTGAAAGCGCTCCTGTAGATTCATTATTGGCCATTATTGGCGATGAAGGTGAAGATATTGACGCCATCATAAAAGAATTTAAAGCAGCTGCACCAGGCGGAAGCAAAGCTCCGGAAGCTGCAAAAATGCCTGAAGCACCAAAAGCATCAGAAAAAACAGCTGAGATTGCTGAACCTATTAAAGTTACGGAAACTGCACAAGCGCCTGTTACCACAAATGCTTCGGGCAGGGTGATTGCTTCTCCGTTGGCTAAAAAAATAGCTTCAGAAAAAGGAATCAATCTAAACACTGTTTCCGGAACCGGTGAAGGCGGACGTATTGTAAAATCGGATGTTGAAAATTATGTGCCAGCGGCAGTTTCTGCTGTTGCATCAGTTTCTGCACCGATTATTTCAGGAACGGAAAGTTTTGAAGAAACGTCCAATTCACAAATGCGCAAAACCATTGCACGCAGATTGGCCGAATCTAAATTTACTGCTCCGCATTATTATTTAATGTTGGAGATTAATATGGACAACGCCATTGAATCACGCAAACTGATCAATGAATTGCCAGATACCAAAGTATCATTTAATGATATCGTGGTTAAAGCAAGCGCAATGGCTTTGAGAAAACATCCAAGAGTTAATTCACAATGGTTTGATGACAGAACACGCATAAACCACCATATAAATGTTGGGGTTGCTGTTGCTGTTGAAGACG
>DATIRG010000232.1:0-8021 GCA_035470005.1 Lutibacter sp.
GAACCTGTGATTGAGACAGAAAAATAAAAAATCAGTGAATCAGCAATAAAAAAATCTAAAACAGCAAAAAACCAAAATGTATGAATTATATCGATAACATCGCATTTGCAATTCTATTAATTATCGGAATTGGGTTTTTTGTAAAAAACAGCAAAAAAATTGTCAGGAATATTAAGCTTGGCAAAAATATTAACAGATCCGATTTACCAAAAGAGCGTTTTAATAACATGCTGAAAATTGCTTTAGGGCAATCAAAAATGGTAAAACGCCCAATTGCTGGGATACTTCATATCATCGTTTACGCAGGTTTTATCATTATCAACATTGAAGTACTGGAAATCATTATTGACGGACTTTTTGGAACGCATCGCGTTTTTTCTGTTTTAGGAGGTTTCTATAGTTTTTTGATTGCCACTTTCGAAATATTGGCATTCCTTGTATTGGCATCAGTAATCATATTTTGGATACGCAGAATGGTATTACAAATTCCGCGTTTCTGGAATAAGGATTTGAAAGGCTGGCCTAAAAATGACGCTTTGAATATTTTATATTTCGAAATGGTTTTAATGTCGTTATTCCTTTTAATGAATGCTACCGACAATCATTTTCAAAATTTAAACCTTGGAAATCCGATCAGCCAATATATTGCTATGCTATTTCAGGAATCTAGTTTTACTACGGTAAATATTATTGAAAGATCCGCTTGGTGGCTGCATATTGTTGGTATTTTAATTTTCTTAAATTATTTGTACTATTCAAAACACCTGCACATATTGTTGGCTTTCCCAAACACGTATTTTGCAAATCTAAAACCGAAAGGTCAGTTAACAAACTTAGAAGCTGTCACTAATGAGGTTAAGTTGATGATGGATCCCAGTGCCGATCCTTATGCTGTGCCTGATGAAAATGCCGCGCCACCCGAAAAATTTGGAGCCAGTGATGTTGCTGATTTAAATTGGGTGCAATTAATGAATGCTTATACCTGCACCGAATGCGGAAGATGCACGGCTGCTTGTCCGGCAAATATCACCGGGAAAGAGCTTTCTCCGCGTACCATTATGATGAAAACCAGAGACCGCTTGGAAGAGGTTGGTAAAAACATTGATAAAAACGGAAAATTTATAGATGACGGCAAACAGTTGTTAAACGATTATATTTCCGCGGAAGAAATTTGGGCCTGTACAAGTTGCAATGCCTGTGTTGAAGAATGTCCTGTAAACATTGATCCGCTTTCAATCATTATCGATTTACGCCGATATTTGGTGATGGAACAATCGGCAGCGCCAACAGAATTGAACAGTATGATGACCAATATTGAGAACAACGGCGCCCCTTGGCAGTACAACCAAATGGACCGACTTAATTGGAAAGACGAATAAATACTAACTAAAAATATAAAAATCTTTAATGATGAAAACTGAGGATGTAGAAAAATTATTGCACGAAAAAGTAGAAGCAGGACTGCATATAAGCCCAATTTTACCTGAAGGAATCAAAAATTATTTGATTGATATTGATGGCACTGTTGGTGAAGATATTCCTAATGAAGAACCAGAACGCATGGTTACGGCCGAAGCTTATCCTGACGCTATTAAAACGTTGAATAAATGGTATGATGAAGGTCATATTATTTTCTTTTTTACCTCTAGAACAGAAGCGCATCGTGAAGTTACAGAAACTTGGCTTAAAAAGCACGGATTCAAATATCACGGAATGGTAATGGGGAAACCGAGAGGCGGAAACTACCATTGGATTGACAATCATTTGGTGAAAGCAACACGTTACCGCGGTAAATTTACCGATTTAATCAATAAAGATGTTACCATTCAAGTGTTTGACGATGGTCAGCACGAATAACATAAATAAATAAATAAAAAAGCAGACTTATGAATGTACCTACAATGGCAGAAATGACCGCGCAGGGTATTCAACCCGATGTGTTATTTTGGGTTGGATGTGCCGGAAGTTTTGACGACAGAGCAAAAAAAATCACGAAAGCTTTTGTAAAAATTTTAAACAAGGCAAATGTGCAATTTGCAGTTTTGGGTACGGAAGAAGGTTGCACAGGTGATCCTGCAAAAAGAGCTGGAAATGAATTTTTGTTTCAAATGCAGGCGATGACCAATATTGAGGTGTTAAATGCCTATGAAGTCAAAAAAATAGTTACTGCTTGTCCGCATTGCTTCAACACCCTAAAAAATGAATATCCTGAATTGGGCGGAAAATATGAGGTTTTGCATCATACCGAATTTTTAAAATCTTTGTTGGATGAAGGAAAAATCACAATCGAAGGCGGAAAATTTAAAGGAAAACGTATTACTTTTCACGATCCTTGTTATTTGGGCCGTGCAAACGATGTTTATGAAGCGCCACGTTTACTGATTGAAAAATTGGAGGCGGAATTGGTAGAGATGAAGCGTTGTAAAACCAACGGACTTTGTTGTGGTGCCGGCGGCGCGCAAATGTTTAAGGATGCTGAAAAAGGAAATAAAGAAATAAATGTAGAACGCACAGAAGAAGCGTTAGAAACGAATCCAAATATTATAGCAACAGGTTGTCCGTTTTGCAATACAATGATCACAGACGGCATTAAAGCAAAAGATCAAGAGCACAATGTTACAGTGATGGACATTGCCGAATTAATTGCCAACGCCGAAGATTTATAAATTTTCTGAAATAGCTATTGAAAAAACTGCACCATGTTTAAAGTCTATGTGAAAGCCGCCCGCTTAAGAACGTTGCCATTATCCGTTTCAGGAATTATTGTAGGCAGTTTTTTAGCCGCCTCTCATGGTTATTTTAATTGGGTTATTTGCGCGCTGGCTTTGTTAACCACTGTTGGTTTTCAAATTATTTCCAACTTCGCCAACGATTATGGGGATGGTGTAAAAGGAACCGATAATTTAGACAGAATTGGTCCCAAGCGAGCCATTCAAAGCGGCGAAATTTCACCGGAACAATTGTTAAAAACCATTAAAATAACCAGTGCAATAACTTTACTTATTGCTATTTTACTTATTTACATTGCTTTTGGCAAGGACGATTTTGTAAATTTATTGGTGTTTTTTGTGTTGGGAATTGCGAGCATCGCAGCCGCAGTAAAATACACTATGGGCAATAAAGCCTATGGCTACAGTGGATTCGGAGATTTCTTCGTATTCCTCTTTTTTGGGTTATTGAGTGTTTGCGGGAGTTATTATTTATTCACTAAACAGCTAGACTTCACCATTTTTTTACCGGCATTTTCAATTGGTTTTTTGAGCATCGGCGTGTTAAATTTAAACAATATGCGCGATAGTGTATCCGATGCAAAATCGGGTAAAAATACCATTGTGGTAAAAATAGGCGTGGAGTTTGCCAAATATTACCATTATTATTTATTGATTGCCTCGTTTTTGTTTGCGGCATTGTATTCCTTTGTTTTCTTCAAATCCTGGCATCAATTCATGTTTTTACTGGCCTATATTCCAATTGGAAAACATTTTTTGGTGGTTGTCCGCAATAAAAGACCCATTCTTTTAGATCCTGAATTAAAAAAATTGGCACTCAGTACTTTTTTGTTTGCAATATTGTTTGGTTTGGGTAATTTTTTAGCGACTTAAAGTGACTTTTATTACTTTGGATTAAAAAATAAAAGATATATTTGTCCTGTTTATTATTCATAAATGAAAAATCAGTTTTTCGGCATATTTTTTTACCTGCTTTATTTGCTGGCCATGGTTCGTCCGTTGGTTCCAATAATTGAGTATTATGCCAATTATGATTATATAGCCACGGTACTTTGTGAGAATAGAGACAAACCTTCTTTAGAATGTAATGGGAAGTGTTATTTAGAGAAGCAAATTAAAAAAGCAAATCACGACAATCACGACCATAAATCTACGATTCCTCAAATTGATTTTGAGAAATACCCTGTTTCACCTTTAGATCAGTTTTCATACACGTTGAAAAACCTCGACGAGAACTTTACGCATAGATTTTTTGTTAATAAATACACTTCGCAAGATTTCTATCAGTCTTTATTGAAACCGCCTCAATTCGTTTCTTAATCTTATCAGTTACGCTTTTTATTTAATTCAATTCCTGAAATTAGAGTGCTGTAAATCGGCGCTTAATTCAGTGTATTTTAAAACCTCGATTTTTGGACCAATAAGGTCTATTCTGGATTTTTTAATAGTTTATTTAATTAATATCAAGCTTTAAAACTTTAATGAAATGCTTAAAATTTATTATTTATCAATTTTAGATGAATGAAAATCTTGGGCTGATTCCGATCATTTAAAAAAATGAATTCGGATAAATCATTGGGATGAAAAAACAATTATCAAAACGAAATTATCAAATGAAAAATACTATCATAGGAATCTTAATGGCAATGTTTAGCGTTGCAACATCCTATTCGCAATCGGTTGTTATAAGCGGTAAAATTTTATCGGAGGAAACTGGCAATCCGATAGAATATGCAACCATAAAATTGCTTAAAAATAAATCAGTGGCCGTTTCCAGTGCAAATGGGGAATTTTCTATTCAAGCTGAAGTAGGCGATAAAGCTGAAATTTCCCACATCAGTTTTAAAATAATTGTTGTGGAATTACAAAACGACATATTGATTCAAATGCAATCGGCACAAATAGATTTAAGCGAGATTATTGTGGATGCAAATCCGTTACGAGATCTTTCCCAATCTACCGTAATTTCTGATTCTGAAAAAATGGTCAGCCAGCCAAGAAGTGTCGGGCATTTGTTTAAAGACATTCAGGGTTTTGCGATTGTAAAGCGCGGCGCTTATGCTTCTGAACCTGTATTCCGGTCTTTTAAATACGAGCAACTAAATGTTCAATATGACGGCGGAATGAAAATCCACAATGCTTGTCCGAGCCGAATGGATCCAATCACTACGCACGTAATTCCGGAGGAAATTGAAAAAATCGAAATTGTAAAAGGTCCTTTTACGGTTCGTTTCGGACAAAATTTTGGTGGAATCATCAATTTGGTTTCTAAAAATCCAACAAAAAATGAACTTGGTTTTCACGGAAGCGTCGAAGGTGGTTATGAATCCAACGGTGGTAATTTGGTAAGTAGCGCATCTTTGGTGTATGTTGCCAAGAAATATGATGTTCAGTTGAATGGTTCTTATCGTGATTTTGGCGATTATACTGATGGAAATGGTGATGAGGTGCAATCCTCATTCAGAACAACAGATTATTCCGTTAAAGTTGGTGTAAATCCAACCGAGAACCAGCGTTTACAATTTAGTTGGAGACAATCTTTTGCGCGTGATATTGACCATGCCGGCTTGCCGATGGATTCGCCTTATGACGATAGTTATTTGGCAGGAATTGATTATAAATTCGACAATATTTCAGAAAAAATTAGCAGTTTTACCATTAAAGCATTTTATTCTTATGTGGATCATTTAATGACCAACGAAAATCGTCCGAGTTTTATGATGACCGATTCAAAATCACCTGTTGAATCTTTTTCTTACGGCGGTAAAGCAGAAATGGTGTTTAATACTTCAGACAATTCAAAATTGTTTGCCGGCGTTGATGCTAATTTGCTGAACAGAAAAGGGGACAGAACACGAATTGTGAAAATGATGAATGGCAATGTGCTGCCAATGCCTATGACTTTTACTGATAAAGTTTGGCAGGATGCCGATTTAAATGATATTGGTGTTTTTGCTGAAGAAAAAATAAAAATTACCGATTATACCACGATTACTGCAGGTGTCAGGGCCGATTTTATTTCAGCAAAACTTAATGATCCTGCGCCCGATTTTGAAGCGTTGTATGGTGGCGAAATTAAGGATGAAACTGAAGTGAACATCGGAGGAAACGCTTCTGTAAAATATCAAAAAAACGGATTTCAAACACAGTTTGCCGTTGGGAGAGGAATCAGAACCGCATCAATGACAGAACGTTTTATCAATCATTTTAACGTTGGCGTGGATCCTTATGAATATGTTGGGAATCCTAATTTAAAACCTGAAATTAATAACCAAATTGAACTCTCGTTTTCAAAGAAATTTGATTCTTTTGAAGTTGGCGCATCGGTATTTCATTCCTTTTTGGAAGATTATATTTATGGGGTGGTTAACACGAATATTCCTAGAAAATTTATGCCAACTACGCCGCCGGTTTTTGCCAAACAATTTATCAATATTGATAAAGCTTCGCAAACCGGATTCGAGTTTAATTTTAATGTGAGGGCAACAGATAAATTGTCATTTACATCTGAACTTTCCTATACACGAGCCCAAAATGAAGATTTGGACGAGCCTTTGGCACAAATTCCGCCTTTTATGACAAACTTGGGCGTTAAGTTTGAAGAAAATAACTTCTGGGTAGCGTTAAATTCGAGATTGGTAGCGAAACAAGACCGAATTTCGGCTTCATTTATGGAACAAGAAACCCCAGGTTTTGGAACCATGGATTTACGAGCCGGAGTAACGCCGTTCGATAATTTTTCAATCGGATTTGCCGTATTGAATATTTTTGACAAGGCTTATTACGAACATTTAAACTATTCTTATCAAAATTCAAATACATCCGCAGGACGTATTTACGAAACTGGCAGAAATTTCACTGCCTACGTCAAGTATAAGTTTTAATTCATAAACTTTACTTATTTGTTTGTTGGAAACCACGGAAAATTCGTTTTTCGTGGTTTTTTTATGGATTTATTTTATTAAATTGCAGGGTATCACTAACAAACTTCCCATTATGAAAATTACTTTTTTAGGTCACTCAAGTTTAAGTATCGAAACAAAAGACAAAACTCTGTTAATTGACCCTTTTATTACAGGCAATGAATTGGCAAAAAACATCGATGTAAACAAATTACGGGCCGATTATATTTTAATAACCCACGCACACCAGGACCATATTTTGGATGTTGAAGCCATTGCAAAACGCACCGGTGCCACGGTAATTTCCAATTTTGAAATTGTTACTCATTTTGAAGGCAAAGGAATTAAAGGACATCCTATGAACCATGGTGGAAAATGGACTTTTGATTTTGGAACAGTGCATTATACAAATGCCATTCATTCCAGTTCTTTTCCTGATGGAAGTTATGGCGGACAACCGGGAGGTTTTGTTATAGAAACGAGTCATCATAGGATTTATATTTCCGGCGATACCGCTTTAACCTATGATATGAAATTAATTCCTCAGGTAATAGGCGAACTCGATTTGGCAATTTTGCCGGTTGGCGATAATTTCACGATGGGTGTGGATGAAGCTATAATTGCGACTAAATTTTTAGGGTGCAATAAAGTTTTGGGCGTTCATTTTGATACTTTTGGCTACATAAAAATAGACCATAAAGAAGCTTTTATAAAGTTTGCCAAAGCAAAAAAAGAGCTGTTTCTGCTTGAAATTGGCGCCAGTATAAAATTATAGACAAGCAATTTTTAGGGTTAATTCTGATTAATGGCAGCATTTTTTTGTTGATTCATAAGCCATTCTTTTCTTAAATCTTCAGAAAGCAAACCGGAGCCGTCGTGTTTCCAGCCCGGCGGTTTAATGAAATAGCCAAGTTTTTTGGCTAAAGAAGTTTTTGCTGAAAAGGCATCTTTAAAAACATCAATCCATTCGTGAAATGCAATTTTTATGGGATTGTAGGTGTTGATGTTTGAATGCAATCCGTAAACAACTTTTTCTTCTTTTAGTTCCGGCTGAAATGTACCAAATAACCTGTCCCAAATAATGAGAATTCCCGCGTAATTTCTGTCGAGATATAATGGATTTGATCCGTGATGCACCCGGTGATGTGATGGCGTGTTAAAAACAGCTTCAAACCAACGGGGCATTTTGTCAATTAATTCGGTATGAATCCAGTATTGATATATTAAACTGACAGCCATTTGCGTAAAAATCATCAAGGGATGAAAACCGAATATTGGCAAAGCCAGATAAAAAACAAAACTAAAGAATCCTCCCGTCCAGGTTTGGCGTAAAGCCGTGCTTAAATTATATTTCTGTGAAGAATGGTGAATGATGTGCGATGCCCAAAAA
>DATIRG010000233.1:0-4868 GCA_035470005.1 Lutibacter sp.
CATCAAAAAAGAACACGTAGGTAAAATAATTTACCAAATTACGCCTGAAGAGATTGAAAATCTGAAGGGAAAATCTGTTGCTGATATTTTGGACAATATCGCGGGAATCAGCATTAACGGCAGCAACAGTTCCGCAGGAAAAGACAAAAGTATTTATATTCGTGGAGGGCGCGACCGCCACGTGATTGTACTTGTTGACGGTGTTTCGGTAAGCGATCCGTCGGGTGTAAACACCACGTTCGATTTGCGTTTGCTTTCGTTGAACCAAATTGAATCCATTGAAGTGATGAACGGCGCAGCAAGTACGTTGTATGGATCTGGCGCAGCTACCGGAGTTATCAACATTAAGCTGAAACAACCTGTTGACAAACCAATTTCAATGAATTATGAAATTTCTGCAGGAACCAACAATTCGCAAAGTGATTCAAAATTAGATTTTAACGACGTCAACCAAAATATTACGGTTAACGGCATTTTAAATAAATTTAGTTATTTGGCGGCCGCTAATTTTTCAAATGTTGATGGTTTGTCTGATGCCAGCGATGAAAAAAGCGCTACAAAATTTGAGAGCGACCAGTTTAAAGCAACAAATACTTTTGTGCGTTTAGGCTATAAATTTAACGAGAAAATTAATATTCAGTTGTTTAGCAATTACGATAAAGATATTTATGATTTTGACGGTGGGGCATTTTCGGATTCTGATATTAACAACGGCGAAAATGAACAACTTAGATTTGGTTTTTCTTCGAACTTTAATTACGAGAAAGGAATTTTGTCGGCAAGCGTATCTTACAACAAAAATGACAGAATGCTTGATATTTTTAACAGTTGGACCAATGCTACCGACCATTTTGAATATACGGGTAAAACCTATATGGCCGATGTGATCAATAATTATAAATTTTCTGATAAATTTCAGCTGATTACCGGCGTAAATTACCAGAAACAAAGCAACGAAACAAACAGTCCGTATGGAAATATAGATGAAGGATTGGCAAATTACCATACCATCGATCCTTATTTTACAGTTGTTTACAATGCGTTATCAGGATTCAATATTAATGCGGGAGCACGGCTCAACAATCACAGTGAATATGGAAATTATTGGGTTTATAACGTGAATCCTTCCTATAATTTTTCAAAAGAATTCAGAATATTGGCATCACTAAGCACCGCATTTATTGCGCCAAGCACTTATCAGTTGTTTTCGGAATACGGAAATTTGGATTTAAAGCCTGAAGAAGATAAAAGTATGGAATTCGGATTTATTTATTCCTTAAAAAATATGGTAGAGATCAATTCGGTTTTCTTTTACAGAGAAGAAGAAAATGCCATTATTTTGCCTGATTTTGTGACTTATTCAAATGCTGATGAAAAATTGAATGCAAAAGGTGTTGAAACTCAAATTAAATTTGATCTTCTTAAAGATGCTACAATTAAATTGGGTCATGCTTTTATCTATAAAAATTCTGATACCGATTACATTCCAAAACATAAAATCACCGCATTAATTGAAACCAACAGCATTAAAAACACGTATTTATCGATGCGTTTTAAAAATATTTCAAAAAGAACCTATTTTGACCAATGGGGAACCGGAGATAATATTAATTTAAAAGCCTACAGTTTGGTCGATTTATTTGCCAGCCACAATTTGATAAAAGAGCGACTTTTATTGGTTGTTCAGGCGAACAATATTTTTAATGAAAGTTACGTGGAAACAATTGGTTACACCACCAAAGGCAGAAACTTTAAAGTGGGAATGAATTTTAAATTTTAATCCTTAAAACAGTTTAGTTTAAGAACTTGTCTTGGTATTTTTAATAGTTGGCTTGACTATTTTAAGATACCGAAACAAGTTTTTTTGTTTGGTGAAAAATGATAACTTTGAAATCGTTAAATATTTTAAATGAATTACGAGATTCTTTTGTCATTTATTGGTGCATCTATGCTACTCACCATTATGCCGGGACCCGACATTATTTATGTCTTGGTGCAAAGCATGACCAATGGCAAGAAATACGGGATTGCCACTTCTCTTGGATTGGTATCAGGGATTATTATCCACACCACATTGGTTGCTTTTGGCGTTTCAGCCTTGATAAAACAGTCGGAAAATATATTTTTCGCCATCAAATTGTTTGGGGCCATTTATTTATTGTATTTGGCTTATTTAACATTTAAAACGGATGAAGAATTGGTGCTGAATGAGAAAGCCGACAGAAAAAGTTTGGTAAAATTGTTCAAACAAGGATTTATTATGAATGTTTTAAATCCGAAGGTCTCCATTTTCTTTTTGGCATTTTTTCCGGGATTTTTATACAGTTCATCGCAAAGTAATGTCGTGCAATTTTATGTTTTGGGTGGATTGTTTATGCTTCAGGCATTGATTATTTTTTCCTTAGTTTCACTATTGTCAGGCAATTTTGCATCCTACTTAAAAACGCATCCAACCTTCAACTCAAAAATAAAATGGTTTAAAATTTTAGTTTTTGTCGGGATTGCCATTTTTATTCTTTTTTCTTAATTGGTTTTGTATATTTGAAATCCCAATGAAAAAAGTAAAAATCATAGAATGTCCTAGAGATGCCATGCAAGGCATAAAATCTCATTTTATTTCTACTGAAGCCAAGGCGCAATATATAAATGCATTGTTGCGGGTTGGTTTTGACACCATTGATTTTGGCAGTTTTGTTTCTCCAAAAGCGATTCCCCAAATGCGAGATACCGTGGAAGTGCTTTCAAAACTTGATTTGAGTAAAACCCAAAGTAAATTATTGGCAATTGTGGCCAATATTCGCGGGGCAGAGGAGGCTTCACAATTTAAAGAAATCACTTATTTGGGTTATCCTTTTTCGATTTCTGAAAATTTTCAAATGCGAAATACCGGTAAAACGATTGCTGAATCCATTGAAATTTTGAATGAAATTTTAAGCATCGCCGCCAAAACCAATAAAGAAGTGGTTGCCTATTTATCGATGGGTTTTGGAAATCCGTACGGTGATCCTTGGAATGTGGAAAGTGTCTCAAACTGGACGGATAAATTGTCAAAAATGGGCGTAAAAATTCTATCACTGTCCGATACTGTTGGAAGTTCAACACCAGAAATTATCGATTATCTTTTTTCCAATTTAATTACGGCCTATCCAACAATTGAGTTTGGAGCGCACCTTCATACTACACCAACTTCCTGGTTTGAAAAAGTGGATGCGGCTTATAAAGCAGGATGCAACCGATTTGACGGTGCCATCATGGGCTATGGTGGTTGCCCGATGGCGAAGGACGATCTCACGGGAAATATGCCTACAGAAAAATTAGTTTCTTATTTCAACCAACAAAAAGCATCCACAAACATCAATGCGATGAGTTTTGAGAGTGCTTATAATGAAGCATTGAAAATTTTTGGCTAATACTTAATTATCACAAATACAACTACTTAAATTTTATCCTGTTTCTGAAATATGATATAAGTCAGCTTATTTATAATTATTCTAAATAATCCTTTTTTATTTCTTTGATCTTATATATTTTTGTGCTATTATTTATAATGAGTCTAAATAAAAATAGTTTAATTCAAATCAAAAAAATGAAAAATATAAGATTACTCGCAGCATTACTAATTGGTTTTACAGTATTCGCGCAAGAGAATTCAGAGGAGAACACCCAAAATTTGGGAACAAAAAATTCAGAAGGCGTATCGATTGGCGGTAATGCACAAATAGATTATAACGAACCTGATGGTTCAGCACCAGGAAAATTAGATGTTCACAGATTGGTCATGTTTCTAGGGTATAAGTTTAACGAAAAAGTGAGCTTTATGTCAGAAATTGAATATGAACATGTTTCGGAACTTTATGTTGAACAGGCCTATTTAAAATACAAAGCAAATGAAAATTTTAATGTTTTGGCCGGTTTAATGTTGGTACCAATGGGAATTATAAACGAATATCATGAGCCTACAACCTTTTATGGTGTTGAACGTCCTAATGTTGATAATTACATTGTTCCAACAACCTGGAGAGAAATAGGTGTTGGATTTTCAGGAAAAATAGACAACGCCTCACTAAAATATCAAGCGTATTTATTCAACGGATTTAAATCATATGCAGCCGGTGCTGGAATTTTGCGTGGAACAGACGGATTCAGAAAAGGTCGACAAAAAGGTGCAGAATCTGTAATAAACTCACCAAATTTATCAGCTAAATTGGATTATTATGGAATTACCGGACTAAGATTAGGTTTGTCTGGTTATTTTGGAAAAACACAAACGGATAATTCCGCTATTGAAGGATCAACAGTAGGTATTTCGATGATCGGATTTGACGCACGCTATAAGTTCAATAATTTGGAGTTAAGAGGTCAGTACATTCACACAAATTTAACGGATACGGAAGATTACAATCTTCTAACAGGTAAAGACTTAGGTTCTGAAATGTTTGGTTTGTATGGAGAAGTGGCTTATAGTTTCGATTTAAAGGGCGTTGAAAAACTGACACCGTTTTTACGTTATGAAAAACACAATACCCACGCTGAAACCGCTGGAATTTTATTGGCCAATGATGCTTTTGACAGAGATGAAATCATTTTTGGATTGAATTATAAAGTGGCGAATGGTGCGGCTTTTAAAATAGATTATCAGTTAATGAACAACGCAGTTGCAGGCAGCGATACCGCAAAACAATTTAATGCCGGCGTTGCAGTTTCATTCTAAAACATAAATTATGATGAGGCTGCTTTTAAAGAGTGGCCTCATTTAATCAAATGCCATTTCACATGAATAAAATGAAAAAAATAGCCATTTTATCAATCGTAGTGCTTTTAATTTCAAGTTTCACAACAAGTAAAAAAACCGAAGCTTTGATTGAAAA
>DATIRG010000234.1:0-4036 GCA_035470005.1 Lutibacter sp.
GTTTCATTGATTATTCAATGAAACTTTAGGATGTTGCGTGATTAATATCGTTTTGGCGTAACATCACGTTTAAAATTTGCCGCTGCATTTTTTACCTCATTTTTTGCATCATCGTAGGTTTCTTTACCTTTTTCCGCTAAATTTTCAGCATCATTTTTAGTGCTTTCAAATTTTTCTTTAAGAGAATCAGAAAATTCACCAGACTTTGATTTTAATTTATCCATATAATCATTGCCTTTATCCTTGATTTTTTTGCGGGTTATTGAACCTTTTTCTGGGGCTGTTAAAATTCCTGCAATTGCGCCAACGGCAAGTGCTGCCAATGATCCCAATACTACTTTTTTACCTGTACTCATAATAGATTTTTTGTTTTAGGCCGCCAACTTCCAAATAAAGGAAGCTTATAAAGCGGATGAATTAATTGTTATTTATTTTTTCAATTTGTTTTTGTTCATTTATTGAACTGATAATTATTTTACAAAGTTGTTAGAAATAAAAACAAAATCTTTACACAATTTTAATAAGATGTTACATGATTTACGCATTCTTTAAAGAAAAATCAAATGTGCATCATGATGTGATGACCGAAACAAAAAGTTTATTTTTTGCGTGGGTATAAGAAGTTATGTTGGTTGTTGACTTGGGTAATCTCAAAAAGTGTCCGTTAGAAGTACTGGAGATTCAAGTTTGCCGGATGATAATAGGGTTGGAGGTAAGTATCCGGGGAACTTCATCTGGAACTGATGCATGTAACCAGAATGAAGATAAAATTGTCTAAATATTTTGAATGGTTATTCTTCTTTTTTCTTTTAATTCTTTAAAATGCGAAGGCGTTACCCCTGTTATTTTTTTAAACTGCGATGATAAGTGTCCAACGCTGCTGTAATTTAGCATATATGCAATTTCAGAAAAGCTATATTCTTCAAAAATAATTAATTCCTTTATCCGTTCAATTTTTAACGCAATAATATATTGTTCGATGGTAGTGGCTTCAACTTCTGAAAAGAAGTTGGATAAGTAAGTATAACTATGACCTAATTCCTGACTTAACAAAACAGAGAACTTAATATTTGGCTTTTCATCTGAATTGTTAACATACTCAATCATAAATTTTCTAATTTTCTCAATGAGCACACCTTGCCTTTTTTCTAACAACTCCATCCCGGCTTTTTTGATTTCGCTGTTTAGTTTCATTTTTTCATCATCAGAAACATCTTCCTTAGTCTCAATTTCCCCTAATTCTACTTTAACCGGTGATATTCCAAGTTCATCTAAAATATCTTTAACAAGAATTTTGCAACTTTCGCAAGCCATATTTTTTACGTAGATTTTCATAAATTATTTTTTTTAATTGCTTCCTGCATTAAACTTTGGTTGGCTGACAGCTGATTAATCTTAAATTACGTTTTCAAAATGTTGTAAAATGAATTGCAAAGTGATCGTTGAATTTTGACTTTTTATTTTAATAAATTTTTGAAACCAACTAATTATTAAATGCAAAAAAATAACTATATTTTTAATAATTTGTTACACCATGTTTTGGAAAAATTGTATAATTCCCACATTACAATTTTAAATTCTTTTTTACAGAAATCTGAATCCGAAAACAATTTCCTTAAAATAGATGAAACAAAAAAACGCTGCACGGCACCAATCATAGCCATAATTGCGATGAACAGCAAATCCACATTTTCTATGCTCGGAATTATGTAACTATTCTCAAGAATTGTGTAAAAGCTAAACAGCTAAGCGCCTTATTTTTGCTAAAGTGCACTGAAAGTCATTCAGTATATGCGGGTTTATCCATCCGGAGCGAAGAAATCAAATGGTATTTTCGTTAAAACCAGCAACAAAGTAAAGGAACGTCCTTTACAAATAATCATTTAAAACCACTTCAATATGTCCATTCAAACAGTTAATCCATACACCAATAAGTTAGTAAAGTCTTTCGAAGAAATGAGCAAGAAATCTGTTGATGCCAAAATAGCGAAGGCTGATGCAACTTTTTCCGATTGGAAAGCGACAAGTTTCAAACAACGTGCCGATTTGCTGCACAAAGTAGCAACGCTTATGCGGACCAAAAAATCGACACTTGCAAAAACCATCACCCTGGAAATGGGGAAAATTTTCGCGCAGGCGGAAGGAGAAATAGATTTGAGTGCCAATATCTTTGATTATTATGCGGATCACGGAGAAGCATTTTTGGCTGATACCGTACTTGACCCCGAATTTGGAGAAGCAATTGTCCGAAACAGTCCTATTGGCGTATTGTTGGGCGTAATGCCCTGGAATTTCCCTTTCTACCAGATGGCAAGGTTTGTAGCGCCTAACCTCATGGCAGGCAACACGATTTTGCTGAAGCACGCTTCCATTGTTCCGCAATGTGCTGCTGCCATTGAAGCACTGTTCACAGAAGCAGAAGCGCCGGAAGGTTTGTACACCAATTTATTTGTTAGCGGCAAAAACGCCTCGGCATTGGTTGCTGATCAAAGAATAAAAGGCGTTTCCTTAACAGGAAGTGAAGGCGCGGGGGCAAGCGTCGCTGCGGAAGCAGGAAAATATTTAAAGAAAGTGGTGCTTGAGCTGGGCGGCAATGATGTGTTCATCATACTGGAAGATGCCGATATGGAAAAAACAGTTGAGTGGGCAGTTGTTGGGCGAATGAACAACAACGGCCAGTGCTGTGTAGCCTCTAAGCGGTTTATTGCAGTGGAAGCCATTGCAGCCGAATTTATTGAGAAGTTTAAGGACAAGTTATCAAAATTGAAAGTAGGGGATCCTATGGATGCCACAACAGAGCTGGGTCCTTTAAGCAGTGAAGAAGCAGCAGATCATTTGGCCGATCAGGTTAAACGTTCGGTTGCTGAAGGTGCAAAAGTATTGTTGGGCGGTAAACGTGCAGATCGTGAAGGTGCTTTTATGGAACCTACCATTCTCACCGATCTGAAACCCGGCATTGCGGCGTATCACGAAGAATTATTCGGACCGGTTGCCTCTTTTTATGTGGTGAAAGACGAACAGGCCGCCATAGCGCTGGCCAATGATTCCGATTTCGGTTTGGGTGCCTCTATTTTTACGCAAGATATTGAACGCGGTAAGAAAATTGCCAATCAGATTGATTCAGGAATGGTATTTATCAACCATCCAACCTGGACACAAGCCGACCTTCCTTTTGGCGGTACCAAGCAATCAGGTTTCGGTCGTGAACTGTCAGCATTTGGAATACATGAGTTCGTAAATAAAAAACTGATTCGCATCAGCGGACTTTCAGATCCTTTTTAATGGTGAAACTGCTAAAAAATATCGATATGAGAAATAACCCAAAAAACACGCGAGCGCAACTAATTTTCAGGATACTGTTAGCGCTATTCATGGTCTTTGCCGGCATAAGCCATCTTACTTTTAACCGCATCGAATTTCAGGCTCAGGTTCCTGACTGGGTTCCGATGGGTAAAGATTTGGTGGTCATACTCTCCGGCATTGTTGAGATTGCCTTAGGGCTGGGGTTGCTGTTGTGGAAAAAGCAACGGATTACTATAGGGTGGGCGCTGGCCATCTTCTTTATCCTGGTTTTTCCGGGCAATGTAGCCCAATATATCAATGGTAAAGATGCTTTTGGTGCTTTAGATTCAGACAACGCGCGATTGATCCGACTTTTCTTTCAACCGGTGCTCATCGTCTGGGCGCTTTGGTCGTCTGGTGCCTGGCAGTCAAGGAAATTTTTAAAAAAATAAACAACAGGCTTCCTCAAAAATACAGTGCCGGCAAATAGTTTTGAAGCTCAGGAAGTTTTTAAATAAAAAACCCACTTCGAAAATTGCGTAAACGAAGTGGGAAAAAAAATTGCTATAAAATAAGTCTGTACAAATTATGCTATGAATAATAATTTCTAAAAACCTATTTAAGCTGCGCCAATTAAATAAAATGGCAGACAGCTGAGAAAGATAAGTTGCCTAGCGACAACAAGATAGTCAAATGTAACCTATTTATTTTATAAAACACATTTAATTTAATTTCTTTTTAAACCTGTTAAAAG
>DATIRG010000235.1:0-11993 GCA_035470005.1 Lutibacter sp.
CCATGAAAAAGATGAAAATGGCATTCAATTGCCTTATTTGGAAGCTGTTGCCGTGACATTTTTACCCGACAAACAAAGTGAGTTTTTGCAATTTATTCAGGGAAATATCGATTTTATGAGCAGTATAGACGCTTCTTATAAAGATGATTTATTGACTTCTGAAGGACAGCTTAAGGATCATTACAAAAATCAGATTGATATGGTTTCCGGCCCTTATTTGAATACCGAATATTTGGGTATTTACGTGGATGCCGCTGAAAAAGAAGTCAGTTCCCTAAAAATAAGGCAGGCAATTAACTATGGTTTTGACCGCGTAAAAATGATTAAATATTTGCGAAATGGTATTGGAACGCCTGCCATAAATGGCTTTATTCCTAAAGGTTTGCCATCGTTCAATCATATGAAAGGCTATACCTATCAGCCTGAAAAAGCAAAGCAATTGGTGCAATCTTATATCGCTGAAACCGGAAATTTAAATCCGTCAATTACCATAAGCACCAACAGCCAGTATTTGGATTTATGCGAGTATATTCAACGCGAATTGGAGCGCACAGGCCTACAGGTGAATATCGATGTGATGCCGCCTTCTACGTTGCGGCAAACAAAAGTAAACGGACAGTTGAGCATATTTAGAGGCAGTTGGGTGGCAGATTATCCGGATGCGGAAAATTACCTTTTTATATTTCACAGTAAAAATTTCTCACCAAATGGGCCAAATTACACGCATTACAGTTCAAAAGAATTTGATGCGCTTTATGAAAAGGCCATTCAAACAACCGACAATCCGAAACGCTATCTTTTGTACCAAAAAATGGACAGTTTAATTATGGCTTCAGCTGTTGTGATTCCTTTATATTATGATGAAGTTGTGCTGTTTACGCAAAAAAATGTCAGTGGTTTGGGAATTAACCCCGTTAATTCATTGAGTCTGAAAAGGGTGAAGAAAGGCCACCTAACCCCCGAAGGGGGAATTTTAGCGGGACGAAAAAGTCTGGAGAACAGCAGACATTCCAGAGAAAGGGTTGGGGACTGGAAAAAAGGTTAAAATTCTAAATACTGAATACTGAAAACTGAGTGCTGAATACTCTTTCCGCCGTTAACTCGCAAAACAATTACGGTAATCAATCCAATTTTTTCACCTTAGTCAAGTCAGCTAAATTTTTGGCTATGATTACAGCTTTATAATAGATAACGCGTAAAATGTTCGTGATTATTATTTAAATTTAAGTTATTGATTTTTAACGTTTAAAGAAGATTTTATTACGCTTATAAAGCATTTTATTACAGTTACAAAGTTGTTTAATTTAAATGAATTTTATTTTGTTATTTTACACCCGTTCAATTTAATTTCCATTTTGAAATGGCGCAACGGAAACAAGATGCGAACACGATTATTGGTATGCCAATTACACTTGCCTGACGGCGGGCAGATATGGCCAATATAAAATAAAAACTTTCTACTATGAAAGAAGTTAAAATTGCATTTTTAATTGCATTTGTCATTATTATTTGGAGTTGTTCCTTTCTAATAATGATCCTTGCAATGTTTTCTTAAAAAGTTAAAGACGGAAGACAGAAGTTGGAAGACCAAAGTTAAAATTAGGAAAGTTAAAAGTTAGAAAAACTGCAAGACTGCAAGACAGAACGACCGAAAGACTATAATCATAAATAAACGCTTTTGATTAAAGGATCTTTAAACGGCGCAATCACTACCTCAAAAGAATCTTTTCCGTTTGAAACCCAAAACAATTTTTCTGAAAGCGGCGGCTCACCTTCGGTGTATGGATAGGCGGTAATTGGTTCAATGCAAAGCATATTGGACACTTCTGTCCATAACATAAAGTTGTCAAAACCTTTGGTCTTTATGGAAATATTAAATCCTTTATTTTTGATCAATTTAATTTCTTGGGTATTTATAACAGGAAAGGCAGTTGAACCGCCATCCATGATTTTTTGAAGGGAAATCTCTTGGGCTTTTGTTTTGCAAATTTCTGAATAATCACCTGATAATTTAAATGCCGGATGGTAACCCAGCATAAATGGCATTCCTTTTTCAGCATCAATCTCAAAAGTGATTTTTAGGGAATCGTTTGACAATTCGTATCCTTTTTTGAATCTGAAATCATAAGGCCAAGACAGATTTTCTTTAATCGATTTTTCTGGAAATTTTGAATTTTTCACGTTGGTATTTGCGATGTAGTTTTTTTGAAAAGCGCTAAAGTTTTCGCCGCTTTCCATCAAAGTATACGATAATTCCCTTAAAAGTCCGTGCTGATCCTGAATCGCGCTGCCTTTCGGTGTTGAAACCCTAAAATCATTCACTTCTGTTGGTCCAATGACCGGAAACATTTCGGTGTCGGAATTTCTCCAGCCGGGTTGCCCTTTTTGGTGTATCAGTTCTTCCTTATTTTTTAAATAGCTGACCAATTCGCCTTGATCAATTTTAACGATTGAATTCTTGTCGGAGCTGATTAAAATTTGGGGTTCCATGATAAGTTATAGTTTCTAGGTTACTATTTAAACGCTAAAGTATTGTATCAGGTATTTAAAAATTACAAATTATTAATTTTCTATTGCCTTCAACTTTAGCACTTTTTAAATTTCCTCTTCAGGGGCTTGAGGGCCTTTATTATTCTCCACAATATAATCCATCATTTTTTTAATCAGGTGTGCTCTGTCAACGCCGCCAACATTGTGCTCGTGCATTGGATACGTGAAAAAATCGATTTGAACTTTTTGTTTTACGGCTTCCTGCAACAAGGTCATACTGTGTTGGGGAACCACGGTTGGATCAACACTTCCGTGAATCAGCAATAATTTACCGTCTAAATTTTTAATGTAATTGTGAACTTTTGCTTTTTCATAACCTTCAGGGTTTTCCTGAGGCGTATCCATATAACGTTCGCCGTACATCACTTCATAATATTTCCAGTCGGTTACCGGTCCGCCGGCAACGGCTGTGGTGAAAACACCAGGATTGCGAAGCATTAAACTGGTGGTCATAAAGCCGCCATAACTCCAGCCATTGACAGCAATTCTTTTGCTGTCCACAAAATTCAGCGATTTCAAATAGTCGATTCCAGTAAGTTGGTCTTCCATTTCAGCATCACCCAAATTACGATGAACAGCGCTCTCAAAGGCAAAACCTCTATTGTCTGAACCTCTGTTGTCAAGCGTAAATACAATATAATTTTCTAAGGAAGCAAATGCCATCATCCATAAATTTGAACCTGCCAACCACGAGTTTTTTACCAATTGTAAATGTGGTCCGCCGTAAACGTAAACCAACACAGGGTATTTTTTTGTGGCATCAAAATTTGCGGGTTTTGTGATTTTTGCATATAAATCGGCGCCGTTTTTGGCTTTAAGGTTTACAAATTCGGTAGTGCCCAAGTTGTAATTTTTTAGCGGGTTTTCAGCAATGAATATGGAAGTTGATTTTACTTTTTTTGAGTCAACGATGTCAATATTTGTCGGAATGGTTATGTTGCTGTAGTTGTCGATTAAATAATTGCCATTTGTACTAAGTTGCGTTGAATGCGTTCCGTATGCATTGGTAAGTTTGGCGTATTTTCCGGTCTTTAAATTCACTTTAAACGTGTGCATTTCTCTTGGATCGTTTCCTGTTCCCGTAATAAACACATTTTTTCCGCTTTCGTCAAAACCAAGAATACTTGTCACTACCCAATTGAATTTTGTCACTTGTTTTACAAGTTTTCCTTCGGTGGTATAATGGTACAAATTCATAAAGCCATCGCGCTCGCTAAACCACAAAAAGTTATTGTTGCTGTTCGGTAGAAACACGGCATTATGCTCCGGTTCCGTCCATTTTTCATTGGTTTCTTCAAACAAGGTATTCACTTTTTTACCTGTTGAAACGTCATATCTGTTGTACCAAACATGATTTTGTCCACGGTTGATTTCGGCAACCAACACAAATTTTTCATCGGGTGTCCAAGATAAATTTGTTAAATAATGTTCATCAGAAGTATCGATGTCAAGATAAACGTTTTGTTGTGTTTTAAGGTTGTAAATGCCAATTTTGGCAATTTCGCTTCCTTGACCCGCCATTGGATATTTAATGTTTGTAAGCGAAGCGGGGTAGGTGGTGATGTCAACCAAAGGATAATCCGTTACATTGGTTTCATCTTTTTGGTAAAATGCCAAATAATTTCCTGCCGGACTCCAAAAAGTTCCTTTTACAATCCCAAACTCACTTCTGTGAATGGCTTGTCCGGAAACAATATTTTTATCTTCATTGGCAGTTACTGCAATTTTTGGGTTTTCCGCATTTCCAATATACAAATTATTGTTTAAGGTGTAAGCAATCGCTTTTGCTTTGGCATTGTATTCCTTATTTTCAGCCGCTTCATCGAACGAAACGGAAGCGCTTTTTGAAAGGTTGCCGTAATTAAATGTTTCAATGAAATTTTTATAAGAGAAAACCAGCTCGTTGGCCGATATTTCCATAATTCGTGGGAATCTGCTTAGCCCGGGATAACTTTTTTGAAGATCTGAAAACGGAATCTTTTTGGTAACACTGTTTGAAATGGCATCGGTAAAAATCAATGTATTTTCTTTTTGAAAAATATAAGTATTGGAATTATTCACCCATTTCAGGTCATTTAATGAAGCTGGATTCAATCCTTTTTGATAGCCCAAGACGGCATCTTCCAGGCTTAATTTTGCTTGTTGCGAAAATCCTGATAGGAACGTTCCTAAAAATAGCAATAAAAATATTTTTTTCATGAAAGGGATTGTTTTATAAATGGATTGGAAAAATACGCAATTTTAATTTTTTGGATACTGACACTTATCAGTTTGCCCTAAAAATTTAATCGGGCCATTACAGGAAAATGATCTGAAAATTTTACGTCAAAAGTTTTAAAATTATTGACTTCTATACGCTTATCGGTTAAAATATAATCTATCCGAACAGGAAGTTTATAATCGTAAGTTTGTCCGAAACCTTTGCCGGCCACTTCAAAAGCATCATTTTTGCCTTTTCTTAATTGATGGTAAACATAGGAAAAAGCCGTATTGTTAAAATCTCCGCAAATGATAGATTTTAAATTCGTTTTTTCTATATGGTCAACAATTAATTTGGCTTGATGGGTCTGAATTTTAAAGGCTTTTTCAACCCTTCTTTTAAATTTCTCTGAATTTTTTTGTGTGAAATAATCTTCCTTCGGACTTAAATTTAAACTTTCAAGATGGATATTATAGACGCGAACGGTATCACGGTTTCTAATAATATCAACAAAAATGGCATTGTTTCCGGAATTGGAAAAATTTAGGGAACCCGAATTGATGATTTTAAATTTCGAAAAAATACCATGGCCAAAATGGTTGTTCTCATTGCTTATTTTTATATACTCATACGGATAGTCTAATCCCTTTTTTAAGGAGGGATGAAATTCCTGAATGCATAAAATATCCGGTTCTTTGGAATTGATGAAATCATAAATTTTTTCATCCACATTTTTTTCGTCAATCCAATTGTAAAGATTGAACATTCTCACATTATAACTCATAATCTTGACATCATCGGTCGCTATGGCTTCTTTTTCCGTAAAAGTGTAAAATACTGTAAGATATTGATAACCAATTGTCAAGACGAAAAGAGATAGAAAAATTTGTTTTTTTAACCGGATAAACCAATAGATTACAAAAATGATGTTTATGACAATTAAAACAGGAATTATCAAACTTATCAATGAAAAAAATGAAATGGTAACCGGTGAAACATAGTAATTTAGGTAAGATAAAAGCAGCAATGTGGCAAAAAGTGAATTCAGGATAAAAATAAATTTATCGATAAGAGCTAAATTTTTCATCTGTTTATATTTTATTTTTTATTGGTACAGATGCAGTTCGCTATTAATCATTTCTGTGTTTATCAAAATTTGTAATGCTCGTTTCATTGTTTATTCTTTTCCTGATCTAAATAAAAAGTCTTTTTCTTCTTGCGATAAACTTTCGTAACCCGATTTGCTTATCTTGTCTAAGATATCATTTATTTTTCGTTGTTTGGTTTTTGAAACTTCTTCCGAAGAACTTTTTTTACCCGATTTATAAACAGTTTTTAGAGGTCCCGATTTTTTTGTTCCGAAGGCATTTGTAAAAAAATTCACCATACTTTCGAACCATTTCCCAATATCGTTTCCCTTTTCCAATTGTTTGGCATACATAAAACCAAAAACAGCACCGCTTAAATGCGCAATAGCGCTGCCTTTTTCAGGACTGGCAATTTGTAAGATGCTTAAAACCACCCAAATTGCTGCCATAACCCATAATTCAACGCTGCCAATAAAGCGCAGTTGAAGCGCATAACGCGGTATTCTTGTTGCAATGGCAATGAAAATGGCTGTTACGGCTGCAGAAGCGCCTGCCAAAGCACCCGCTTCGGTTATGTCAATGAAATTATAATATCCTAAAAAAAAAATTCCTCCAAAAATACCTCCTGAAAAGTAACAATTCAACAGTTGTTTTTTAGTATAAAAATCCAAAAATAAGTTTCCAAGATAGTATAAAACCAGCAGGTTAGAAAGCACATGGAAGAAACCCGGATGAATAAATACGTATGAAATAATCGTCCAGGGTTTATATAAAAAATCATCAAAAGCTGCAGGGAGCGCCAGCCAATTAATGATAAAATTTTGAAACAATGCCGTTATTAAAAATAAAAATACATTAACGTATATTATTTTTTCAACAATACTGGCTTTGTAAAAAGCTTGCTTTATGTCGTTTATGATACTCAATTTAGTTCCACTGTTTAAATTGGTTTTGTTTCCAATACCAGGCGATTATAAATCCGATTAAAGCACCGCCAACGTGGGCAAAATGCGCCACATTTCCTACAGAATATTTTGTGATTCCGAAGAATACATCACTTAAAATGATTACCGGTATAAAATATTTTGCCGCGATAGGCACCGGAAAAAATATCAATGCCAATTTTGCATTTGGGAACGCCATGCCAAATGCCACTAAAATTCCGTAAACCGCACCCGATGCACCAACGGCAGGTGTATGGTAAGTGGCATAAAATTCCGATAGTTTATCACCCGAGATGGTTTCCAGTATTTGCGGATTGTAACTGCCTGTATTTAAAATACTTTGAATATCAGCACCCGTTAAACCAATACCAACCAATTGGTCATAGACCGAATTGAATTGGTAGTAATTCACCAAAGTGTAAATGGCGCCCGCACCCAAACCGGCAGAAAGATAGAAAAATAAAAATTTGTTTCTGCCCCACATTTGCTCCAGAGGTGTTCCAAAAGCCCATAAACCATACATATTAAACAAGATGTGGGCAAATCCGCCGTGCATAAACATGTGCGTCAAAAATTGCCAAAACCCGAATTTCTCGTTTTCGGGAAAATACAGTGCAAATAAATTTTGTAAATTTAAAGCTGGCATTAATTGTGGCGCTAAAAACAATATAACATTTAAAATTATTATATGTTTAACGGCTTCAGTCATTCTTCCCATAATTATCTCGCTAACAACGGTTAATTGTTAAATTTTTTATCAATTTCATCAATATTTACTGTAACAAACGTCCTCTTTCCAAAAGGGGAACTGTCTGGTTGTTTGCACAAAAATAGTTTATTTACAATATCTTCTTGCTCTTTTAGATCAAGTTTTGTGCCTGTTTTAATTGCCAAACTTTTCGACAGACTTTTTGCCATAATGTCCACCTGGCTGAAACTTGTGTTGGGAATGTCATTTTTAATGTCTTCCAGCAAGTTTTCAATAATGGCATTTATTTGGCTTTCAATTATATTAACCGGCATTCCCACAACTACCAATGTATCGTTTGAAATTTCTCCAAACAAAAATCCGATGCTTTCCAGTTCGTCTTTTATTTCTTTAATTAAGGCGATATCTGTGGTGTTGAATGACAATTCCAAAGGAAACAACAATTGTTGGCTCATAGCATCTTTAACGGTAATATTTCCCAAAAATTCTTCATATAAAATCCGTTGATGCGCCAATTGCTGGTTGATGTAAACAATCCCCGATTTAATGCTGCTTACGATGTATTTTTTATGAACCTGATAGGTTTTACTGTTCGATTTTTCTTCTGAAAACATCCCGGAATCAACGGTTTCCGATTTAAAATCGATATTGGTGCTGTCAAGTCCGTTGTACAAACTTTCCCATTCCATATTTCTTTCCCTATGATACGGAAATTGAATGGATTTTTGCTCTTCAGATTTAAACGGATTAAAATCGTGATTTACCGTTACCCTGGGATTTGGCAAATTTTTATCTTTTAAATTGTAAGGCGTGTCAAGCGATGCATCGCGGTCAAAATCGAGGATAGGACCAACATTGTATTGTCCCAGACTATGTTTTACGGCCGAACGCAAAATGGCATACAACGTTTTCTCGTCATCAAATTTTATTTCCGTTTTGGTGGGATGGATATTGATGTCGATACTGTTTGTTGGCACGGTCAAATACAAAAAGTAGGTAGGATAATGGCCTCCAGACAGTAAATTTTCAAAAGCACTTGAAACGGCGTGATTTAAATAGGCGTTTTTTATGAAACGGTCATTTACAAAAAAGAATTGCTCGTCCCTTTTTCTTTTGGCAAATTCTGGTTTGGTGACAAAACCTTTAATTTCAACCAAATCGGTGATTTCGTGAATCGGCACCAATTTTTCATTTGTTTTTTTGCCCAAAATGGCCACAATACGCTGGCGTAAATTACCGGTGCTTAAATTGTAGACTTCATTTTCATTGTGGTAAAATGAAAATGCAATGCTGGGATGCGCCAA
This sequence comes from Lutibacter sp., assembly GCA_035470005.1. Lineage (GTDB taxonomy): Bacteria > Bacteroidota > Bacteroidia > Flavobacteriales > Flavobacteriaceae > Lutibacter. The sequence goes on from DATIRG010000235.1 coordinate 8,796, forward strand.
GGCCACTCGCTGAAACTCGTTTACGATATGACGCGTTTCAATGGTGTTCGATTTTAAAAAATTTCTTCGTGCAGGAATGTTGTAGAATAAATTTTTAACGGAAACGGAAGTTCCTGTGGGCGTTGAAATATTTTCCTGTGAAATCAATGTGCTTCCCTCAATTTTTAAACAGGAACCCAACTGCTGGTCGTCCTGTTTTGTCCGCAATTCCACATGTGCAATGGCAGCTATGGAAGCCAGGGCTTCGCCCCGAAATCCTTTTGTGTGCAAATTGAATAAATCTTCCGCCTTTTTTATTTTTGAAGTTGCGTGGCGCTCAAAACTCAGACGCGCATCGGTCTGGCTCATGCCTTTGCCGTTGTCGATCACCTGAATGAGCGTTTTTCCGGCTTCCCTCACAATCAGTTTTATGCTGGTGGCTTCTGCATCAATAGCGTTTTCCATCAGCTCTTTTACAACAGATGCGGGTCTTTGTACGACTTCACCTGCCGCAATCTGATTTGCAACGTGATCGGGTAATAACTGTATGATATCGGGCATTAAAATAAGGTATGTAATCCTAAAATATAGGCGGCAATGCCCACTAAAATAGCGATAATTGAGGCCAGTCTTAAATTTGTTGACCGGTCTGTTGCACTTCTTTTATTTTTTACCCAATCGTTTCTTAAATTATTTTTGGTCAAACTAATTTTGGCAAATTCGGTATCGGTTCCGTCAGGATTGTGATATTTCTTTTCTAAATTCCGCAAACGTTCCTTACGCTCATCATAATAACGAGGTTTGTAATTATAAACATAATGCGATTGTGGCTTAAATAATTTACCAAACATAAAATTGAATTAATCAGTAAAAATCAAAATTACTGAATTAAAAAGTTGTGGTCAAGTTTTGTGGAAAAATAGCGTGTTAAAACGCTGTTAATGCGGCCATTTTTATAGCGGCAATGGCACATTCTACACCTTTGTTGCCATGTATTCCGCCAGAGCGGTCTATAGATTGCTGTTTGTTATTGTCGGTAAGCAAACAAAAAATAACAGGAACATTGTATTTAATATTCAGGTCTTTAATGCCTTGCGTAACGCCTTCACAAACAAAATCAAAATGCTTTGTTTCGCCCTGAATGACATTTCCAATGGCAATTACGGCATTTACATCTTCGGTTTCCAGCATATATTTACAGCCAAAAATAAGTTCAAAACTTCCGGGAACATTAAAGCGAACGATGTTTTCTTTCAGCGTTCCGTTTTCTAGCAAGGCTTGCTCGGCTCCTAAGTACAAATTTTCGGTAATATCCGGATTCCATTCAGAAACAACAATCCCAAACCGAAAGTCCTTCGCGTTTGGGATTGCTGTTTTATCGTAATCAGATAAATTAGTTGTAGCCATTTACCTTATTTATTTGATGCAAAGGCAGCTTTATTGATATAAATGTCAATGTTTTGGGCCTCAGTAGCATTTGGATAATCGTTTTTGATTCTTTCGAACAATTCTTGGGCTTTCGAATAGTTTTCCAATTCCATTGCTGTATTTCCTGCTTTGAAAAGAAATAAGGGCGTAGAAAAATTGTTGTCTTTTAATTCAGCCGCTTTAATGTAATAGTCAAAAGCATCTTGTGGCTGGTTGATATCGGCAAAAGCATCACCAATAGCGCCTTTTGCAACAGGCCCTAACAATTCATCTTTTGAAGAAAAATCTTCCAAATAATCAATAGCTTCTTTATATTGTTTTAATCTTAAGTAAGAAATACCGGCATAATAATTGGCTAAATTTCCTGCCTTTGTTCCGCTGTATTCATCTGCGATATCCACAAATCCATATTTTCCGTCGGCACCTTTTAACGCCAGCGTGAATAATGAGTCGGCCGCTACAGTATTATTTATTGCATTTTCAAAATAGGCTTTAGGAAAAGCCAATTCATTGGCAGCTTCTTTCTCTTGAGGCGCTTTCACATATTTTTGATAAGCCAAATAACCTAAAATTGAAGCTACAACAACGCCCAAAACAATAAAAATGATGTTTTGGTTTTTTTGTATGAATTGCTCCGATTTTGAAGCAGTTTGGTCTAAAGTATTAAATACTTCAGCCGTGGTTGAATTGTCTTCAATATTTTTTTGAGCATCTTTAACTTTACTTCCTGTCTTTTTGTATGTTGCCATTTCTTAGAAATTTGTAGGCGCAAAAATAGAATTTTTAATTGGAAAGTAAAAATGCAATTGTGCCTAAATTTTCATTTATTTTCAATAATTTTCCACTTTCAATAAAAATAGATGCATTTACAAAAAATAACACTGGTAAATTTTAAAAATTTCGATTCTCAAACCTTTGATTTTCAGGAAAAAATTAATTGTTTTGTGGGGAATAACGGTGTTGGAAAAACAACTGTTTTAGATGCCATTTATTACCTGTCTTTTGCCAAAAGTTACTTCAATCCGGCGGCAACGCAAAATATCAAGCATTCTGAAGACTTTTTTATGATAGAAGGTGCCTATCAGATTAATGATAAAATTGAAAGTGTTGTTTGCAGTTTGAAACGCGGAAATAAAAAAGTGGTGAAACGAAATGGCAAAGCGTACGAAAAATTTTCGGAGCACATTGGCTATTTGCCTTTGGTGATTATTTCTCCTGGTGACAGCGATTTAATTGTTGAAGGAAGTGATACGCGGCGCAAATTTATGGACAATGTGATTTCTCAATCCGATAAATTGTATTTGCAGTCCGTTATTAAATATAATAAAGTGCTCACGCAAAGAAATTCCTTGCTGAAATATTTTGCGGCAAACCGCACTTTTGACGCACTCAATTTAAAAGTTTACAACGAGCAGCTGGAATCCTACGGAACAATCATTTTTAAAAAGAGAACCGAATTTCTTGAAGCTTTTATCCCAATATTAAGAGAACGCTATGCGGCCATTTCCTCAAGTAAAGAAAAGGTGAATTTGGTTTATAAAACGCAGTTGGATGAAGGGAGTTTTATGGAATTGTTTGCGCAAAATGTGGAACGTGACAGAGTACTTCAATACACGAGTGCAGGAATTCACAAAGATGATCTGGCTTTTGAAATTGATGGCTATCCAATTAAAAAATTCGGATCGCAAGGACAGCAGAAATCCTATTTAATTGCCTTAAAGCTGGCGCAATTCGATTTTATAAAATCGCAGTCTAACATAAAACCTATTTTATTGCTGGATGATATTTTTG
>DATIRG010000236.1:0-7580 GCA_035470005.1 Lutibacter sp.
CTTAAAAACCACAAATGATCGTGCAAGTAAACTAATTTTAACCGGATTTGAAATTCTGATTCGCGTATTCATTATTTTTTCTGATGGGGTGCTTTTCAACTTTTTCAACAGGCCTTTGTAATAAATATAAGCCGTGTATACGCCAAATTTTGCTTCCATCGGCAACAGTTTTATACCCTTATAAGCTTCATCAAAATCACTTTCTATTTCTTCAATGATTTGGTTTTTTGAATTTAAATCTAAACGATGCAAATTTATCCCAGGAAAATAAGAACGGTTCAATACTTCCATATCATCCTTTAAATCACGTAAAAAATTTACCTTTTGAAATGCAGAACCCAAGCGCATTGCATAACTTTTTAGGTTTTCATATTTTTCATTGTCGCCATCAACAAAAACTTTTAAACACATCAAACCAACAACATCAGCCGATCCATAAATATACTCGTTGTATTCTTCCGCTGTATGGTATTCTTCTTTATTTAAGTCCAATTTCATGCTTTTTAAAAAAGCCTGAATTAAATCATTATCAATATTGTATTTTTTTACTGTTAACTGAAAACAGTTTAAAATCGGATTTAAACTAATTCCGGAATTATAGGCTTTATAATAGTCGCGCTCAAATTCGTTTATAAACTCATTTTTTTCAAAATCGTGAAATGAATCTACAATTTCATCGGCAAACCTCACAAATGCATAAATGCCAAAAATGGCTTCCCTAATTTTCGGGGAAAGCATTTTAACCGCCAACGAAAAGGATGTGCTGTATTTTTTAGTAACTATTTTGCTGCACAAAAATGAAGTTTCGTCAAAAATTTGTTTCATAGTATTTACCCTTTTTTCATTAATAATTCAGACACAATTTTTCCAGATATAATTGCTGGTGGAACTCCAGGACCAGGAACAGTTAACTGCCCTGTAAAAAATAAATTCTTCACCTTTTTACTTTGTATTTTTGGTCGTAAAAAAGCCGTTTGCATCAATGTATTTGCCAATCCATAGGCATTTCCTTTAAATGAATTATAATCTTTCACAAAATCGTTTACACAATACGATTCCTTAAAAATAATAAAATCTTTTATATTCTGATCAGTTAATTTTTCCAATCTTTCAATTATTTTGAAAAAATATTCCTCACGTATCGCTTCATTATCCTGAATTCCAGGCGCAATAGGAATCAAAAAAGTTGCTGCTTCATAACCATTTGGAGCAAAACTATCATCGGTTATGCTTGGAAAACTTCCATAAAACAGCGGATCTTTTGGCCATTGCGGGGTATCATAAATCTCAACCGCATGTTTGTCGAAACTTGAATCGAAAAATAAGGTATGATGTGAAACGTATTTTAGCTTTTTGCTTAAACCAACGTAAAATAATAGTGCTGAAGGCGCAAATGTACTTTTATTCCAATATTTTTCGGAATACATTCTGTACTTTTCATCCAATAAAGTTTCCGAATGGTGGTAATCTGCACCACTCACCACAAAATCTGCCGCCATAAACGCTTCATTCACACGAACACCTTTAACGATACCCTTTTCAACAACAATTTTTTCAACGTTTTGGTTCGTTTTAATGTTAACACCCAAATCCTCAGCCAAAGTGACAAAACCTTTAACCACTTCATACATTCCGCCTTTTGGATGCCAAGTGCCCAAACCAAAATCGGCATAATTCATAAAACTGTAAAAACTCGGCGTATTTGAAGGTTTCGCGCCCAAGAACAATACAGGAAACTCTAAAATTTGAATTAACTTATCACTTTTAATATGTCCGCGAACTTCCGTGCTGATGCTTTTAAAAAACTGATTTACATTGGCAATAGTTTGAAATGTTACCAGTTCGGTAATTGAATTTCCGGGTTTGTAAACCAAATTATTCACCGCAACTTCATAATTGAATTTTGCGGCTTTTAAAAATTTCTTCAGATAAACGGAACTGCCTTTTTCTTCATTTTCGAAAACCTGATAAATTTCTTCGATTTTATCTGAAATAAGCAACGAATCAAGTTTGTCAAAATAAACCTGATAAGCCGGAGCCAGTTTTTCCAAATCGTAAAAATCGGATGGTTTTTTATCGAAATCGGTAAAGAATTTTTCAAAAACATCGGGCATCCAATACCATGTTGGACCAATGTCAAATTTAAATCCGTCTTTCGTAAGCAATCGGGCCCTACCGCCCACACTGCTGTTTTTCTCAAGGATTGTCACATCGTAACCTGCTTTTGCTAAATAACAAGAAGCTGATAACGATGAGAAACCTGAGCCTATGATAATAATTTTTTTCTTCATTCTGTATAACAAATATATGAATAAGTTAAACAAAAACAAATTATTTTTTAGAAATTATAAAATATTTAACAACTCGATTGGAGATTTAAATATTTTGATTTGCTCATTTTTGAAAGAATCCGAATCAAACTGCGCCAATTTTGAACCTAAAACCCATAAATGATCATTGGTATCCTTCAATACTTCACTATAAACTTGCTCTAAATATTCTTCAACAGTTTCCTTTGAAGGCTCTACGGTTAAATAGGTTAAAAAACAAACATCATCAAAGATCTTTTGCAGGTCGTTTAAATTCTCAACTGGAACACTTTGGCCTAAATAAATGGAATGATATCCGTGAAACAACAATTCAAAATGCAGATATAATAAGCCAAGCTCGTGAATTTCATGCATTGGTAAATACAACACAAACTTTCTTTCAGTTTTATTTGGCTGTAGGAATTGGAGTTTCTCTGTATTGATTAAAATCTTTTGCTTTATTAAGTTGGTAATGAAATGTTCATGCGCCGGAGTTATGGAATGAACTTGCCACAACACACCTATTTCTGTTAGAAATGGAATAAAAACTTCAGTAAAAATAGTTCTAAAGGATGTTTGTGAAATAAGCCCATTGTAGGTTTGGTTAAACAAGCCTTCATCAAAATTTAGCATAGCCAACTTGAATGAATTTAGCGCTTTACTTTCAAAACCTTCTTTAAATACAATTTCCTTTACGCTTAATTCCATTTTATCATCAGACAAAGAGGCAATTTTGGAAATTTTTAATCCGTTATTGTATAGTAAAGAGACGTTTAACAGCTTAAGCATGCTATCCATATCATAATATCTTATGTTAGAATCGGTTCTTTTTGGTTCAAACAAATTGTACCTTTTTTCCCAAATACGAATGGTATGCGCCTTGATGCCAGAAAAATTTTCGAGATCCTTTATAGTGAACTCCGTTTTGATATTGTTCAAAGTTATTTAAGTTTAGTTGAACAAATATATATAATAAATTAATATTCAACAATTTTTGAGCAAAAAAAAGAGCGCAATGCGCTCTTTTTAGTTTTTTAATCGATTTTATTTGTTCAAATACATCTTTCTTCGCGAATACAATTCGTAAAACTGGTCATCTTTTAAGTTGTCAATAAATAAAATACTTTCGCCGGTGGATTTCATTTCCGGACCTAATTTTTTATCCACATTCGGAAATTTATTGAAAGAAAATACCGGTTGCTTAATGGCATAGCCCTCCAATTGCGGATTAAATTTAAAATCCTTCACTTTATTTGCGCCCAACATCACTTTAGTTGCGTAGTTTACATAAGGTTCTTTATATGCTTTTGAAATAAAAGGCACCGTACGAGAAGCTCTCGGATTGGCTTCAATGATATAAACAATATCATCCTTAACGGCAAACTGAATATTAATCAACCCTACGGTTCTTAAAGCCAATGCAATTTTTTTAGTGTGGTCTTTAATTTGTTGCATCACAAATTCACCTAAATTAAACGGCGGCAAGGTGGCATTTGAATCTCCGGAATGTACGCCGCAAGGTTCAATATGTTCCATAATACCAATTATATATATATCTTCACCATCACAAATTGCATCAGCTTCCGCTTCAATGGCGCCATCTAAATAATGATCTAACAACAACATATTGTTTGGAATTTTACGCAGTAAATCAACTACGTGTTTTTCCAATTCTTCTTTATTGATCACAATTTTCATCCCTTGTCCACCCAATACATAAGAAGGACGAACCAAAATTGGGAAATCTAAATTATCGGCAATTGCGGCAGCTTCATCTGCTGTGGTTGCTGTTCCGTATTGCGGAAAAGGAATGTCTAAATCCATCAATAACTCAGAAAAACGTTTTCTGTCTTCCGCCAAATCAAGTGCATCAAAGCTAGTTCCAATAATTTTTATTCCGTACTTGTCTAATTTTTCAGCCAGCTTTAAAGCAGTTTGCCCACCCAACTGAACGATAACGCCTTCGGGTTTTTCATGCTGAATAATATCATAAATATGTTCCCAAAACACTGGTTCAAAATACAATTTGTCGGCCGTGTCAAAATCGGTTGAAACTGTTTCCGGGTTACAGTTAATCATAATGGTTTCGTAACCCAATTCTTTGGCTGCCAAAACACCGTGCACACAGCAATAATCAAACTCAATTCCTTGCCCGATTCTGTTTGGGCCGGAACCCAAAACCACTATTTTTTTCTTATTGGTTACCACACTTTCATTGTCCGCAAAACTTCCGTTTTGGGTAATCATTTTATTTTCGAAAGTGGAATAATAATAAGGTGTTTGCGCATTAAATTCTGCTGCGCAGGTATCTACCAATTTATAAACCCGATTGATGTCTAATTCCTGTCTTTTATTGTGAACTTCACTTTCCCAACAGCCCAACATATGCGCTATTTGACGGTCGGCAAATCCTTTTTGTTTTGCTTCCAACAGCAATTCGTAGGATAAAGTGTCAAGTTTATGTGTGGAAATTTCCTTCTCCAACGCCAATAATTGCTCGTATTGTTTTAAAAACCAAACATCTATCTTGGTGATTTCGTGAATTCTGCTTAACGGAATTCCCATTTGAAGGGCATCATAAATGATAAAAACCCTGTCCCAACTTGGGTAGGTTAATTTCTCAATGATGGTATCATAATCCTTCTCGCCTTTTCCGTCGGCACCCAATCCGTTGCGTTTAATTTCCAATGATTGTGTTGCTTTATGTAACGCTTCCTGAAACGAGCGACCAATTCCCATCACTTCTCCAACCGATTTCATTTGTAAGCCCAACGTTCTGTCTGCGCCTTCAAATTTGTCGAAATTCCAACGCGGTATTTTTACAATCACATAATCCAACGTTGGCTCAAATAAAGCCGAAGTTGTTTTGGTGATTTGGTTATTTAGTTCATCTAAATGATAACCCAAGGCCAGTTTTGCAGCAATTTTTGCAATCGGATAACCGGTTGCTTTTGAAGCCAATGCCGATGAACGCGAAACCCGCGGATTAATTTCGATGGCGATAATATCTTCTTTTTCATCAGGACTTACAGCAAACTGAACATTACAGCCGCCGGCAAAATCGCCGATGGAACGCATCATCAAAATGGCCATATCACGCATTTTTTGATATGTGGTGTCGCTCAATGTCATTGCAGGCGCCACTGTAATTGAATCTCCGGTATGAATTCCCATCGGATCCATATTTTCAATGGTGCAAATAATCACCACATTGTCATTTCTGTCGCGCAACAGCTCCAGTTCATATTCTTTCCAACCCAACAATGCTTTGTCTATAATCACTTCGTGAATTGGCGAAGCTTCCAAACCGCGACTTAACAATTCATCAAAATCTTCTTTTTTGTAAACGATTGAAGCTCCAAAACCACCCAAAGTAAAGGAAGGACGAATAACCAGCGGAAAACCGTATTCCTGAGCGATCTCTTTTCCTTTTAAATATGAATTTGCGATGGTCGATGGCGCTTGTCCAATACCAATTTTATTCATCAACATTCTAAATTGCTCACGGTCTTCAGTAATGTGAATGGCAGCAATGTCAACACCAATAATATCAATATTAAAATCTTTCCAAATCCCTTTGTCATCGGCTTCAATACATAAATTCAACGCTGTTTGTCCGCCCATCGTAGGCAAAACAGCATCAATATTCGGATGTTTTTCTAAAATTTGAATGATTGATTTTGTAGTTAATGGCAACAAATACACATTATCGGCCAAAGATGGATCCGTCATTATGGTTGCCGGATTGGAATTGATGAGCGTCACTTCAATTCCTTCTTCTTTTAAAGATCTGATTGCTTGTGAGCCGGCATAATCAAATTCACAAGCCTGGCCAATAATAATTGGCCCTGATCCAATGATTAAAATCGATTTAATGTTATTGTTTTTTGGCATTTTTTTAAATATAAAATAGTAATGTGTAAATATCTATAAAATTCGTTTTACGCGGCAAAATAGTTTTCAAAACTTATTAATAGTTCAAAAAAAAGGTGTTACTAAAAAGTAACACCCTATATATAAAACTACTGTCTCATTATTTTTTTGGTCTTGGATCAGAAGATACACTAATTCTTTTTCTTCCTTTAGCTCTTCTTCTTGCCAACACTTTTCTTCCTGTTGCACTAGCCATACGTTCTCTAAAACCGTGCTTATTTCTTCTTTTTCTTTTTGATGGCTGATATGTTCTTTTACTCATTACAAATATCTTTAAAATAGTGGTTCTTCTGTTGTTGCTTTCTTTGGAATTCCTCTCCTTAAAAGCGTTGGCAAATATACAATTACTTTTGTTTTTAACAAATAGAATCCAAAAAAAATAATATTTTTATTTTAAACCCTGAATTTGAAAAAAAACCTACATTTATACAAACTAAAATTATAAGAAATATGTATACCAAACCAATGCTTAAAGAAGGAAGTTTAAAAGATCAAGTCATTGTCGTCACTGGTGGCGGCAGCGGTTTGGGAAAAGCCATGACCACTTATTTTTTGGAACTTGGCGCACACGTTGTCATTACTTCAAGAAATATTGAGAAATTAGAAAAAGCCAAGATAGAATTGGAGGAAAAAACCGGAGGAACCGTTTTGGCAGTGCAATGTGATGTTAGAAATTATACGGAAGTTGAAGCTGTTTTGAAAGCTACACTAGATAAATTTGGCAAAGTTGACGGACTTTTGAACAACGCCGCAGGAAATTTTATCAGTCCGACCGAACGCTTGTCGGCCAACGCTTTTGACACTGTTATTGATATCGTATTAAAAGGAAGCAAGAATTGCACTTTGGCATTTGGAAAACATTGGATCGACATCAAGCAGCCAAAATCAACCATTTTAAATATTGTGACCACGTACGCTTGGACTGGTTCTGCTTATGTTGTGCCTTCCGCAACCGCAAAAGCCGGCGTTTTGGCAATGACGCGCTCTTTGGCCGTTGAATGGGCAAAATACGGAATTCGTTCAAACGCCATCGCTCCTGGACCATTTCCTACTGAAGGTGCGTGGGACCGTTTATTGCCTGGAAATTTGAAGGATAAATTTGATATGAAAAAGAAAGTTCCGGTTGGCCGCGTTGGCGAACATCAGGAATTGGCAAATTTGGCCGCTTATTTAATAAGTGATTTTTCGGCATATATTAATGGTGAAGTTATTACGATTGATGGCGGCGAATGGTTAAAAGGTGCCGGAGAATTTAATATGTTGGAAGATATTCCTAAAGAAATGTGGGATATGCTTGAAATGATGATCAGAAGCAAAAAGAAGTAATTATTCTTTAAA
>DATIRG010000237.1:0-2132 GCA_035470005.1 Lutibacter sp.
ATAACAAACAAGTGCCGGTTTCGGGAACAGAAGGAATGAATGTGATAAAAGTGATTGAAGCAGCAATCAAAAGTAACAAGGAAAAAAAGCGGATTAACTTATGAGAAAATGCAGTGTCATATTGTTTTTATTGGGTTTTGTTTCGGTATTCGGGCAGGAAACCTCGGCTATTTCAAAAGTTTGGGTGGCCGACAATGGCGACGGAACATTTAAGAATCCAATTCTGCAAGCCGATTATTCCGACCCGGATGTTGTTCGTGTCGGAGACGATTATTATATGACGGCTTCATCTTTTAACTGTATTCCGGGCTTGCCAATTTTACATTCTAAAGATATGGTAAATTGGGAATTGGTTAATCATGCGCTTAAAAAACAACCGCCATTTGACGTTTTTGATACACCGCAACATGGAAATGGGGTTTGGGCTCCATGTATCCGTTATCATAACAATGAATTTTATATTTATTATCCTGATCCGGATTATGGAATTTATATGGTTAAGGCAAAAAACCCAAAAGACGATTGGTCTGAACCCATTTTAGTTAAATCGGGTAAAGGTTTAATTGATCCAACGCCGCTATGGGATGATGATGGTAAAGTGTATTTGGCCTATGCTTTTGCAGGAAGTAGAGCCGGAATTAAAAGTATTTTAGTGCTGAGTACTATGAACTCTGATGGAACTGTCGCCAATAATGATGAAATTCTTATCATTGATGGTCATAAGGAGGAACCTACCATTGAAGGACCAAAATTTTATAAACGCAATAATTACTATTATATTTTTGCTCCTGCAGGAGGCGTTGCAACAGGTTGGCAAACGGTATTGCGGTCTAAAAATATTTATGGTCCGTATGAAAAGCAAAAGGTGTTGGAGCAAGGAAAAACTGCTATAAATGGTCCGCATCAGGGAGCTTGGGTGCAAACCCAGACTGGGGAAGATTGGTTTTTTCATTTTCAGGATAAAGGTGCCTACGGAAGAATAGTGCATTTACAACCAATGAAATGGGTAAATGATTGGCCTGTTATAGGATCGGATAAAGATGGAAACGGAATAGGTGAGCCAGTTGCAAGGTATAAAAAACCAAATGTGGGCAAACAATATCGGGTAATTACACCGATGGAAAGCGATGAATTTAACAGTCCAAAACTTGGATTACAATGGCAATGGCACGCAAATCCTCAGGTATATTGGGGATTCCCTGGCAGTTTAGGATATTTCACCATGTTTTGTCAGCCAATGCCCGCAGTAGCTAAAAATCTTTACGATGTTCCCAATTTATTATTACAAAAATTCCCATCAGAAGAATTTACGGCAACAACAAAAATGACTTTTAATGCGCGTTTTGATGGTGAAAAAACGGGGCTCTTAATAATGGGACTTGATTATAGTTACTTAAAAGTTCAGCAATTAAATAAGGAACTCACTATTTCGCAGGTAATTTGTAAAAATGCCGATAAAAATGGAGTAGAGCAGCAAAGCGAAGCTGTTAAATTAAAAAGTAACACTTTCTATTTGCAAGTAAAAGTGAGTGAAAATGGCATTTGTAAATTTTTTTACAGTGAAGATGGCGAAAATTTTATTCGAATCGGAACTGATTTTAAAGCGAGAGAAGGAAAGTGGATTGGTTCAAAAATAGGTTTTTTAGCGTTAAGTGATGCAATTACAAATGATGCAGGAAGCATTGATATTGATTGGTTCAGCATTGATAAATAATGGTTTGAATTAAAACGGGAAACTAAAAATAATCGCTTCCAAATTAAAAAGTAAAGAATTTCAATTGAATATTAAACTTAAAGAATATCCAAAATTAATTAAATATGAGATTACTATTTATTAAATTATTATATATTATTTCAGCAACTTTAACGGTAAGTTGCTCGCAATACGCGAATTTAGAAACTTCAAAAAGCTATCAAAATAGCGGGTTTTATGATAATATTGAATTTAAAATGAAGATAATTCAAGAACCTTCTATTCCAAATTACAGTGTAAATATTAAAGATTTTGGTGCGATAAGCGGCGGAGAAATTTTAAACACCGAGGCATTTGAGAAAGCTATTGAAGCGGTTACCAAAAAAGGAGGAGGGAAAGTTATTATTCCGGCAGGTATTTGGTTAACAGGTCCAATTAT
>DATIRG010000238.1:0-6152 GCA_035470005.1 Lutibacter sp.
CTGCATCACCTGGCAATAAGGAAATATTTTTTACATATCCGGCAAAATAAGCACTAACAGAAGCCCTGTTTTCCGGCGGAACATCAAACATTCCGTTGGCTTTTATGGAGGTGCTGAAATCTTGCAAAGTGAGTTTTCCCAATGCCATATTTGATGCGACAAATTGTGATTCCGTGACGGTGATGGTATCAGCATCCACATTTTCCGAAGGGTTTGTTTCAGCTGCTTCTGATGGATTTTTAGAATTACATGAAGCCAATATTACCAAAAGCAATACCAGCGTTCCTTTTAATCCCAATTGATTGTTAAATATCTTGAACATTATTTTCATGATTAGTTGGTTAAGTAGTTTAATTCTAAAACAGTGTTGTTATAGAAATGAATATTTTGCAAATAACTGATTTCTATATTTTTGGCACTTTCCAAAAGCTGCACATATTGAAGAAAATCGATTTCCCCGCTTTGAAACGCTTTTGATGCATTGGAAGTTAATGCATTGGATAATTTTTTTCCGGTTTGATCGTAATAATTTAATGCTTCTTCAAATTTCTTCAGATCAGACAATAAGCCCTGATAGTTTGCCTGAAGCATTATTTTATAATTTTCATAGTCGTTTTCGGCAATGATTGTTTCAGTTTTGGCAGCGTTTATTTTCGCTTTATTTGAACCAAACCATAAAGGAATGGCAACACCGGCCTCAAAACCCGCATATTGTTTTGCATTCGACCCATTATTTGTTCCCTGAAAAACCAAAAATTGCAAATCGGGCAACAATCGCTGCCGCTCTAAGGATAGCAATGTTTTCGACAAGTTTTTTGAAGCCTCATAATACTGCATTCCGGGATGTTCATTTATGCTCCATTCAACGAGCTTTAATCGGGGCATTTCATTTTCTTCAACAACATATATTGAATCTGACTGAATCCATTGTTGCAAAAATGTTGTTGCTTTTCGAACACTTTCCATGCTTTGTGAAAGTTGCAATGAAATTTCCTTTTGCTTGGTTTCCGCAGTCAGTTTTTCCAATAAATTGGTTTCCCCTACTTCAAATCGCCTGTTAGCAGCCCTTGAAAATTGACCATATAAACTGTCTAAATACGTGAACTGTTTCACCAAATTGTTGTTGAAAACAATGGTGTAATAGGCTTGATAAACTTCCTTTGTCAGCAATCTTTCATCGATTTTATATTGCTGTGAAGACAATGCTGCCTTTTGCTTTTCCACTTTACGTTGCGCCCCGTAAATGGTTGGAAACATGATGGACTGGCCAATGCCAAAAACTTTAAGCGGAAGTCCGTTCTCTGCAATATTGCTTTCATCATAATTGTAATAAACCTGCGTTTTATCGATATTAAAAGCGCTGCCAACCAACTGTTTAGACTGGTTCACTTTTTCAGCGGAAGCTTGTAACGCATTGTTGTTTTTTAATGCCAGTTGCACCGCTTCTTCAGCAGTAATCGCTCTATTTTGCGCCATTCCAAAAATTGGAATCATCAAAACTACCAACATGGTAAATGCCTGCTTTTTGACTTTAATTTTAGGAGGATGTCCTTTTCTGTCGAACATTGCATATAAAATTGGCAATACAATTAGCGTTAACGCGGTTGCCGAAATTAATCCGCCAACTACTACCGTTGCTAAAGGTCGCTGCACCTCTGCCCCTGCCGATGTTGAAATCGCCATCGGCAAAAACCCAAGTGCTGCCGCAGCTGCCGTCAATAAAACCGGTCTTAATCTATTTTTTGTGCCCATAAGAATACGCCTGTTAATATTGATAATTCCGTGTGCTTTCAATTCTTTAAACTCTTCTATTAAAACAATTCCGTTCAAAACTGCAATTCCAAACAAGGCGATAAATCCCACACCAGCAGAAATACTGAATGGCATTCCTCTTAAATAAAGCAGAAACACGCCGCCTATGGCCGATAATGGAATGGCGCTGTAAATAATTAAGGCCTCTTTTACGGAATCGAAGGCGAAATAAAGCAATACAAAAATGAGCACCAATGCAATCGGAACTGCCACTTTTAATCTGGCCGACGCCGTGCGCAAATTCTCAAATTGCCCGCCATAACTTATAGTGTAGCCAGCAGGAAGTTTTATATCGCGTTCAATAATCTCCTGTACATCTTTTACCACCGATTCCAGATCTCGGTTACGAACATTTACGCCAACCACAATGCGTCTTTTTGTATTGTCCCGAGATATTTTTGCCGGACCTTTGGTATAACTTATTTCAGCAAACTCACTTAACGGCAATCTGGTTCCATTTGGTAACATCACCGAAGCCATTTCAATGTTGTCGATATCTTTGCGATGGGCATCATCATATCGAATCACCAAATCAAATTGCTTTTCCCCTTCAAAAACAGTTCCTGCCGGCATACCGGCAAAACCCATCGTAATCACTTTGTTAAGATCCTGGATGTTCAATCCGTATTTGGCGATTTTTTGTCGGTTATATTTTACCGACATTTGAGGCAATCCGGCAGTTTTTTCAACAGAAATATCTGCGGCGCCGTCCACATTTTTTATTGCTTTTTCAACTTCTACAGCCTTTTTGTAAAGCAAATCCAAATCTTCCCCAAAAATTTTAATGGCCAAATCAGCACGCACACCGGTGATCAATTCGTTAAAACGCATTTCAATGGGCTGGGTAAACTCATAATCGACACCAGCTATTTCAGACAAAGCTTCTTTAAACTTATCAGCCAATTCATCCTTCGTTTTGGCAGAAACCCATTCACTTTTTGGTTTCAATTTGATGATGACGTCACTTTCTTCCATCGACATAGGATCTGTTGGGATTTCGGCAGCACCAATGCGGCTTACAACTTGGTCAACTTCAGGAAATTTCTTTAATATTTTTTCCATTTGCGTGGTGGCTTCAATGGTTTTTGTTAAAGAAGTACCGGTTTTAAGCACCGGCTGAATTACAAAATCGCCTTCATCAAGCGTTGGCACAAATTCCCCGCCCATAGAGTTATAAAGCAATCCTGTCACTATCAACAATCCAATTGACATGGATAAAACCAGTTTTTTCCTTCTTAAAGCCCAAGAAATAGTAGGTTGATATTTCGCAATAAGAAACGCGATTAACCGAGATGAAATGGTTTTTTTTTCGGTATTTGAAGGCTTTATGAACATAGAAGCCATCACCGGAATGTAGGTAAAACACAAAATCATGGCGCCGATTAGTGCAAAAACAAATACCAATGCCATTGGCTTAAACATTTTGCCTTCCACATTTACCAATGATAAAATGGGAATAAAAACAATGATGATAATTAACTGCCCAAAAACTGCGGAATTCATCATTTTTGAAGCACCCTGATAGGTAATTTTATCAATCAACCCTTGTCTTTCTGCTTTTGGAAGCGCCATCAAATTGGCACGCTGGCTCGTAATTTTGAAGGCAATAAACTCAACGATAATAACGGCACCATCAATAATAATCCCAAAATCTATGGCACCAAGGCTCATTAAATTGGCATCAACCCCAAAAAGATACATCATTGACAACGCAAAAAGCAACGTGAGCGGAATTACAGAGGCTACAACCAATCCCGACCGTAAATTTCCCAACAGCAAAACCACCACAAAAATTACGATTAAACAACCTAAAATCAGGTTTTCTGCAATTGTAAACGTTGTTTTTGCAATTAGTTCACTTCTTTCCAAAACCGGATTGATGGAAATTCCCGGAGGTAATGTTTCCTGTATTTCTGAAACCCTTTGTATGACGGCTTGAATAACTGCACTTGAGTTTGCGCCTTTAAGCATCATGACCTGTCCTAAAACTTTCTCTCCTTCGCCATTTCCTGTTATGGCGCCAAAACGATTGGCGTAACCAAAACCAACGGTGGCGATATCTTTGATGTAAACCGGAATTCCTTCTCTGGTGACAATAACAATATTTTCAACATCTTCAATAGAACCAACGAGTCCTTCACCCCGAATAAAATAACTTTCATTTACTTTTTCAATATAGCCGCCACCGGCAATGCTGTTATTTTTTTCCAAAGCATCAAAAGCGTCAAAAATGGAGATATTAAGTGAACGCAATCTCTCCGGATTTATGGCAACTTCATATTGTTTTAAATGGCCTCCCCAAGTATTCACCTCAACCACACCAGGAATTCCGGAGAGTTGACGTTTTACCGTCCAATCTTGGATGGTTCTGATATCTGAAAGGGAATATTGGTCTTTATATTTCGGATCAACATCAATAATATATTGATAGATCTCACCCAAACCGGTTGAAACCGGCCCCATAAATGGCGTTCCAAATCCGGCAGGAATTTTTTCTTCGGCACTTTTAATCTTTTCTGCAATCAGATGACGCGGAAGATACGTTCCCATTTTATCCTCAAAAACAACTGTAACTACTGACAATCCGAATTTTGAAACCGAACGAATTTCAATAACGCCCGGTAAATTTGCCATTTCCAACTCCACAGGATAGGTCAAAAATTTCTCAACATCTTCTGTCGCTAAATTTCTTGAAGTGGTAATCACCTGAACCTGATTGTTGGTCACATCCGGCACTGCACCAATTGGAATATTTGATAAGGAATACAAACCAAACCCAACTATGCCAGCGGTAAACAGCAAAACAATAAGCTTATGGTGAATGCTATATTGAATAATTTTTCCTAACATTTTTTATGATTTAATAAAGTAAAAATCAAATTTAATTCCTTAAGCTAAAATAATTCTAAACCTTAGCTTAAGATTTGCTTAAAATGCGATGGTGACGGTAGTGCCAACGCCCAACTCACTTTCCACAAATAGTTTTGCATTGATGGCATCCGCAGCTTTTTTGGCAATGGAAAGTCCCAGCCCGTTCCCAAATATTTCTCTATGATTTAAAGCATCAGACCTAAAAAAAGGATGAAACAACTTTTCAATATCTTCCTTTTTTATACCGATACCTTCATCCTTTATTCCACAAATGATTCCTGTTTCTGTATCCGTAACAGTGATTTGAAGATTTGAATTTTTAGTTGAATATTTTATGGCATTGCCAATCATATTGTCCAAAATTAAATTGGCATAATACTTTTGAGCCATAGATTCATTTTGTAATTCCATATGCAAATCTAAGGTTAGATTTTTGGCGGAAATTTCATTTTTATAACGTGATAAAATTTCGTCAATAAGTATGGGCAATGATTCGTAAATTGTTGTTTTTGCGACAAGATTGTTTGTGTTGGAATTTGAATCCAGTCTTGCCAGCACCAACAATTGCTCAATAATTGTGGTCATTCGGTCGATTTCCGAAAGACTGTATTTAATTTTTTCCTCATATTCAAATTGCTCACGCGGTTTTCTGATTAAAACTTCTAAAGTTCCACGCAGAGATGACAGCGGCGTGCGCAGTTCATGCGATGCATCGGAAGTAAATTGACGCTCTTTATGAATGGCATTTTCTATGCGTTGCAACAACTCGTTGATGCTCGATGACAAAGCAAATAATTCATCTTTATGGTCTGGCAAATTTACCCTTTCATTCAGGTTATTTTTAGTGATCCTGCTGGTGGTTTCAATAATATTTCTGATTGGAACAATGCTTCTGCCCGCCAAAAACCGTGAAATAAAATAAAGACCCGCCAAAAGAAGCAAATAGGAAATTATCAGCACGTTTTTTAATTTCAGAAACACCATATTTGAGGATTCCAAAGACATTGCCGCAACTAAATAACCCTTAATTTTGCCATCGTGTTCAATGGGAATTTGAATTTGACGAATGGGTTTTTTATTTAAGTTTTCATTAAAATGGCCGCCAAATTGTTCTTGTTTTCTAAACGGAAGTTCATCGCCTTTTAAGTTGGGCGATTTGTCCATCAAATTACCGTTTTTGTCAAAAATCTGAATAAAAACAGGATTTACCTGAATTTCCCGATGCTCAATTTCTTCCCATTCTGCTTTATTTATAAACTGTATACTGTCACCCAATATTTTAATTTCATCGGTATGCTTTTCAGCTTCATAAGTAAGGTCGTTATCCAAATTGTGATAAACCGTTTCCTGAACCACAAAAAAGACCACACTAAAAACTACTGCCACAATAATGGCTGTGGCAATCATATAGTGTAAGGCGATTCTATTTCTGAAACTTAAATTCATTTATAAATTTTATTTTGTTGATG
>DATIRG010000239.1:0-3266 GCA_035470005.1 Lutibacter sp.
TGGTGATGCATCCAATTACAAAAAAACACTTAATTATGTGCAAAATGCCACAGTAGAAGATCTTAAGGCCACAGCGCAAAAATGGCTGACCAAAGGAAAGCACACTTTAATATGCAATCCATTTCCTGAATACAGCATTACAAAATCGTCTGTTGACAGAACCAAAATTCCAACAGTCGGAACACCCAAAAGTGCTAATTTCCCGGAATTGGAGCGCTCAAAATTATCTAACGGATTAAAAATTATTTTGGCAAAAAGAGAAGGTGTGCCAACAATTGTTATGAATCTGATGGTAAATGCCGGTTATAAATCCGATTTTATTTCCAGTCCGGGAACAGCGGCATTGGCCATGAATTTGTTGGATGAAGGAACAAAGGATTTAGACGCATTGCAAATCAATGAAAAATTACAATTGTTGGGCGCTGATTTAAGTTCTTATTCAGATCAGGATATTTCCAATGTATATATGAATACTTTAAAACCTAGTTTCGATGCCAGTTTAGGGCTGTTTGCTGATGTTATTTTAAATCCGTCTTTTCCAGATAAAGAATTTGAAAGGTTGAAAACCGAGCAAATAAATGGCATCAGAAATGAGAAGTCACAGCCTATAACCATGGCTTTAAGGGTCATGAATAAATACTTGTATGGCGAAGGTCATCCCTACAACAATCCATACACTGGCAGCGGTTATGAGACCACTGTTGAGAAATTAACCAGAGAAGATATTATTAAGTTTTATGATACTTGGATGAAACCCAATAATGCAACTTTAGTGGTTACAGGCGATATTGATATGAAAGAACTTAAATCAAAATTGGAAAAATCATTAGGCAAATGGAAAGATGGCAGCGTACCAACCATAGTTTTTAGCAAACCTGCTGTTAACACTAAAAACACCTTGTATTTGATGAACAGGCCTGAATCTCAGCAATCCGTTATTATTGCAGGACACCTTACTGAAAAATATGGCGCTTTTTCAGAAATTGCCTTGGAACAAATGGTGAGCATTTTAGGTGGTGATTTTACTTCAAGAATTAATATGAATTTAAGGGAAGACAAGCATTGGGCTTATGGTGCTGCAGGATTTGTTATGGATGCACAACAGGAACGTCCTTTTTTAGTGTATGCGCCCGTTCAAACTGATAAAACGGCAGAATCTGTTAAAGAACTTCGAAAAGAAATTTTGGAATTTGTGACTATAAGGCCGGCAACTCAGAAAGAATTGGACAAAGTAAAAACCAATCAAGTACTGAAATTACCAGGACAATGGGAAACCAATGGCGCCGTAAACAGTTCTCTTTATAACTTGGTAAAATATAATTTGCCCGATGATTATTATCAGAAATATGATGCAAATGTTAGGAGTTTGTCATTAAATGAATTGCAAAGCGTGAGCAAAAAAGCGGTGAAACCGAATGCTGTAAATTGGTTTATGGTTGGAGACAAAGCAAAAATTTCCGATAAATTAAATGAACTTGGTTTTGACAATATTATAGAAATTGATGCCGATGGCAATCCTATCAATCAGTTTGTTAATGCTAAAATAGAGAAAGACATTAAAAAGTAAATTATCAAAATAAACAAGTTTTAATATGCCCAACAGCGATTGTTGGGCATTTTTTTTCTAAAAAAAAATAAAGTGTTCTAATTATTACAAAAAAATTTGGCGTTTTTACTTTCGATATTTTAAAGAATTGGAGGAGGATTACACTATTGTCCAAACATTAATTTTAGCAAACAAATTAGGCGAAGATATTGAAAACAGAATTCACCATTACACTAAGTGCATCAGCAAAAGCACGACAAATTTTGCCGATTGGCTAAAAGACGATTAAGGAAAAAAACTTAGTTTGTATTTACGTGATAATTTCTATACGTTTTTTGAAGAAGTATACGGAAGATCGCCGGAAGATTAATAAATCTTTTTTGAAAACATCACTATTCAAAATAAAATAGCATTTTTGCTTTATGGTTTTTAAGAACATAGCCAGAATCATTATGCAGCAGAACAAAGAATTAAAAGAACTTGCCAAACTCTTTTTTAAGTTAGGAAGCATCTCTTTTGGCGGTCCTGCCGCACATATTGCGATGATGGAAGATGAAGTGGTGAAAAAGCGGAAATGGATGACTCCAGAGCATTTTTTGGATCTTGTAGGTGCAACAAACTTAATTCCGGGACCAAATTCAACTGAAATGACCATGCACTGCGGCTATGAAAGAGCAGGTTGGAAAGGATTGCTGGTAGCTGGTTTTTCTTTTATTTTTCCGGCGGTTGTCATCACCTCAATATTTGCATGGCTTTATATTAAATATGGACAATTGCCCGAAGTTTCGCCTTATATTTATGGGATAAAACCAGCAGTGATCGCCATTATCATTTCGGCAATTTTATCATTAGGTAAAAAAGCACTTAAAAACTTAGAAATAGGTATTTTAGGAGTTATTACTTTAATTGCTTGTTTACTTGGTTTGAATGAAATTATAGCACTATTTGGCTGTGGCGCTTTAGGATTATTGCTTTATTTTATCAAAAATAACAGGCAATCTTTAAACGGATTTTTTCCTTTTCTTTTGTTTCAGTCGTTGCCTCAAGATATCACAACTTTAAAAATATTTTTTGTCTTTCTAAAAGTTGGCGCACTTTTATATGGAAGCGGTTATGTGCTTTTTGCTTTTTTAGATGCAGAGCTGGTGACAACGGGATATTTAACAAGGCAAGAATTGATGGATGCAGTTGCGGTAGGGCAGTTTACGCCTGGTCCCATTTTAAGTGCAGCCACCTTTATTGGCTGGCAAATGAATGGTTTTTGGGGCGCTATGGCAGCAACTTTGGGCGTATTTATACCATCATTTTTGTTTGTGGCTTTACTAAATCCGCTCTTGCCAAAGCTTAGAAAAGTAAAACCAATGGTTGCTTTTTTAGATGCGGTAAATGTGGCGTCGGTTGCTGTAATTGTTGCTGTTTGCATTGAAATGGGAAGGGAGGCAATAACCGACTGGCGCACTGCAGTTATTGCTGTTTTGAGCTTGGCGGTAATTTTTGTATTTAAAAAACTGAACAGTGCATTTATTGTGGTAAGCGGCGCTTTAATTGGCTATATCTTGTTTCTGGTTTAACATTTTACCAATATTTTACATTGGATTCCTTTGATTAAATTTGATGGTAAACTTTGGCAAAATTTTTACTTTATTTAGCTGTACTTTTGCAGCATGGCAAACATCATTAAAGATCAACAAGATATTTTGGACAAATTGAGTATTGAAAC
>DATIRG010000240.1:0-7520 GCA_035470005.1 Lutibacter sp.
ATGCGCTGAGGCCAGAGGCGCCAACAAAGGCGATGAGGTATTTGAAAGGCAAATCGACAAAATTTCTGTATTGGTGCAAAATATACAACAATGCCGAGTTTGTGCCCACGTTAATAAGCAATGCAATACCATATAAAACCACGAATTTCACCATTCTTTTGTGGGAGCGGTCCTTCTTTTTCCAGGTCCAGAATTTGTTGAGAAAATACGTTACGGTCATACCGCACATAAAGGAAATGCTTTTGGAAAAGGCTTCGTTACCAACCGCTTGGAAAAGTTTTTCGGGAAGCGTGTTTAGCAGAATAAAATAGCACAGTAAATCTACCGAAACAGCCAAAAGACCGATGAGCGTAAATTTTACCAGCTGTTTTTTTAAAGGAGATATTTCTTTTAATTTCATCTGTTTAAATTTTATTTTTTAACGGTAACAGATGCTGTTCGCCATTAAACATTATTATAAGAGTCAAAACTTGAAAGGCTCGTTTCATCTGTTTTATTACTGTTTCTATGCTATTTAGCTAGCCGGTTAACCCTTTTTATTTGTGAGGTTTGCTTTTTAATGCGGTAAATTTTTTGCAAAGATATTTAATCGCTTTGTTTTACGAATTATTCTTGGTCATCTTTTTTAAAGATGCTGCCAATTCCGCGGCCAATTTTTTGTGCGGCTTCAATTCCTTTTCGCAAAGGTTCGGGCGTAATATTGTCATCATACCTTTCTGTACTGTAAGCCTGACTGAATTGTTGCGGATAAATAACGATTCGGCTGTTTTTTTCAAAATGCTTTTCGAGTTTCGAAGGCAAATTTTCCAGCACATTCATATGGGAAGCAGCGCCTTTGCGCGCGCAAACCAACACCAATAAATCATCTGGGTCAATGGTTTTTGACAATACAAAAAAGTCATCCCAGTCTTCGAAGAAATAAGGGTTAATTAATGCAGTTAGCCGCGCTTTTTTCATGAGTTTGGTTACGGAATTCTTGGTGGTATCGTTACAGCACAGCAAAATGGGAATGCTTAATTCTTGCGCCAATTTGGACATTTTAGTAAACCACTGTTCAAATCCGTTTTCATGTTCTGCCAAAGGCGGAATAACCAAAGCAATGCGTTTGTGCAGTACCAAAGGCTTTTCAAAATGGCAAATAAAAGTGGTTTTATCGGTATTGTCTAGAATACTGTCCACTTTTTCGCCGATGAATTTGTCTATCAATCCTGCGCGGTGCGGCCAGCCCAAAATAATGATATCAGCCATAATTTCTCTTGAAATACGGGAAATACCGCTTGCCCGGTTATGGTCAATGGTTGTTATAATATTCACTTTTGTTTCTGATGCCGATGCTTGTTTCACAAATGCTTCGAGTTTGTTTCTTGCTCTTAAAATATTGACTTCCGCTTCATCATTGTTGGAAACCACGGAAAGAATGGATACCGGATTTGCCGATTTTTTATCCTTGATGAATATAGAGAATTCGAGCAGTTTTTCAATGCTTTCTATATTGGCAATTGGAATGAGAATGTGTTCATTGGTGAATTCGCTTGATTTTTTCAATTCGGAATGATCGTCTTCCATTTCAATGACAATTTTTTTAGCGGCTTTTTCGGTTGCAAAAGAAGCCACAATGCAGGTAACCAAAATCAAAATAATGGTTCCGTTCAATATGTTTTCGTCTAAAATTTCGGCCTTATAACCCACCAAAATAATGGCAAGTGTTGCGGCAGCATGAGAAGCGCTGAGGCCAAAAATAAGCTGGCGTTGTGCTGATGAATATCTGAAAACCAGTTGTGTAAACAGGGCGGCAAACCATTTTCCGAACAAGGCGACAATAGTAAGTGTTGCAGCCACAATAATGGCTTCCGGACCTTTTGTGATAACGCTTATGTCAACAATCATTCCCACCGAAATAAGGAAAAACGGGATAAACAAGGAGTTTCCTATAAACTCTATACGGTTCATCAATGCAGAAGAATGAGGAATTAATTTGTTAAGGGCCAAACCGGCCACAAAAGCGCCGATGATAGGTTCAACACCAGCCACTTCGGCTAAAAATGCGGCAAAGAAAACAACAGCGAGTACAAAAATATAGTGCGAATGTTTTTCGCTTTCAAGCCTGCTGAAAAACCATTTGGCAATTTTAGGAATCAGATAGAACATAATCGCAGAAAAGATAGCCAGTGAAATACCCAATTTCATCCAAAATTCCTGATTCAAATTTCCTTCGCTGTTGCCAATGATTACTGCCAATATGATAAGTACCGCGGTATCTGTTAAAATAGTACCGCCAACCGTTACGGCGACTGCCTGATTTTTTGAAATCCCTAATTTACTTACAATTGGGTAAGCAACAAGAGTGTGTGTTGCAAACATGCTGGCTGTAAGTAAACTTGCATTAAAATCGTAATTAAGAAAATAATAACAAACTGGAAACCCAATGGTCATTGGAATAATGAACGTAAAAAACCCAAATAAAAGGCTTTTGTTTCTGTTCGCCTTAAACTGGTTCATGTCCAATTCAAGTCCGGCAATAAACATAATATAAAGCAAACCAATAGTTGAAAACAGGTCGACTGCAGAGTTTTTTTCTAAAATATTTAAGCCATAAGGCCCAATAATGACACCTGAAATAATTAAACCAATAATTCCAGGAATATTTAATTTCCTCAGAAGAATGGGTGAAAGCAAAATAATAAGCAGAATTAAAGAAAAAATCAACACTGGATTTCCCAGCGGTAATTCAAATTCGTGCATCAAATGTTCAAAAAAATCTGTCATTCGCTTTGCTTATGATTGTGTTAATTTTGGCCTTACTTGGCAGTAAATATAAGGGATTTGTTTAAATATAACTATTTTTAGGAAAATGTCTCTTGTTTTTTAGCTTGTTTAAGGATTGCTGAATTCAATTTTCATCATGATGTCAGTTTGCGGATCATCGCCCAGCATAAAAATATGTTTGCTGAAGGCTTTCAGCCCATTTTTTTCATAGAATTTAATGGCGGCGGAATTTTCTTGCCAAACGCCCAACCAAACATAATTGAGTTTTGCTTGTTTTGCGATTTCAAGTGTTTTATCAAAAAGCTGCTGTCCAATTTTCCTGCCCTGAAATTCTTTGAGCACATAAATGCGCTCCAGTTCAAGCGCTTGCGGGTCCTGTAACTCCGTTTGGGCATCGCAAAAATTGATTTTCAAATAGCCAACGGTTTGGTTTTTAAAAGTAGCTAAATAAAATTGAGAGTTTGCGTTGTTAACTTCGCTTGCTATTTTTTCAAAAGTGTAGGCTTCCGAAGCATATTGAAGCATATTTTTTTCGGAATTGTTTTCGGTAAATTTTTCAAAAAAGGTTTGCTTACCAATCGTTAACAGTAGTTCAGTATCTTTATAAGTTGCTTTTCTTATTTTAAGTTTGTCCATTTGCAGTTAAGTTTAAATTGTAGTATGAAATGTCATACAACTCTTATGTTAGCTACATTTCTTTTAATTCATTTAGCAATTATAACAGTGCTACCGAACCCTTTTTTTATTGCTTGATTTAACCCATGTATGCTTTTTGCAAGTGGGGCAGGTATGGGTGGTTGCTGGCTTTAACATTTCCGTGTATCCACAAAAAACACAGGAATAATAATCGTTTTCAAGAATTTGCTTGTGGCCGAGTTTTATTATACCCGGCATTATTGGTAAACCATGTTTCACCGCTTCATCAACATAAAAAAAGAGACTGATGTTGCCAGAAATTTCAATAATTCCTTCTTCAATTTGTCCAAGTTGAGAAACGCCTTGCATACGGAGTTCCGCAAAAAATTCATCTTCTCCTAGAACTTCCTTCTTAAAATTTTCTATTGAAAAAACACCCTGCTTGATAAGATAAATTGGTTTTCCTTCTATCAGGATTTCAAACTTTTTGTTTTTGCCAATTAAATAGGTGATAATAGTGTAAAGAATCACCACTACTATAAACACAATAAGCGCAGGTAAAATCCCTACATCTTTATAAAACATAGGATCGCCTGCTGCAGAGCCTAAACCAATAATCACCACAAGCTCAAATACGGAAAGTTGCTTAACGCCACGCTTGCCCAATAATCGGAGGCTGACCAGAATCACTACAAACATGATTGCAGTACGCAGCACAGTTTCGGGAAGGAAAATCCAATCTTCTTTGCCCAACATAAAATGCTTCCAATTAAAGTTTGACGTAGCCAGTAATAAATTCATATTAAGGTTTTTTTTACATTTACCAAATAAAATTGCGAGTTTGCATTCTTAACTTCGCTCGCTATTTTTTCAAATTTTACGCTACTGAAGTATATTTTCTTCGGAATTCTTTCCGATAAATTTTTCAAAAAAAGTTTGCCTGCCAACAGTTAGGAGTAACTCAATATCTTTATAAGTTGCTTTTCTCATTTCAAGTTTGTCCATTTGCAGATGAATTTTCTATGTACTTTTTCAGAAAAATGTATTTAAAAAATTGTGTTTTATTCCAATATTATTTTCCGTAAATCAGCTGAAATTTGGCCAAAGATAACATGTTTGCATTTTTGAGTGAAACTGTATCTTTTTCAACAGAATAATTATCTGCCATTTCTAAAACATTGAGCAAGGCTTGTTCGGTTTCCATATAGTCACAAAACATTTTTGTTGTCGCCATTTTGGAAAATTTTATTTTCTTTCCTGCTGAAAGTTCATAAGAGCCCTGAATTGCGTTGCAGCCGCCATTACCATAAACCTGGCTATTTTCATTTTTTAGCATTAAGTGCGGACCAGTATTTTGGTTTTTATCCAAAATTATTTTGTTGCCATTTAATTCAACGAGTTTCCAGTATTTTTCAGCAATTTCAGTATCGAAGTACACTTTTTTTAATTGGTATTTTTCTTTTAATTCACCTTCAATCCTATTTCCATCGGCATCTAATTTAAAAAGCATATTTTCTCCGACCAAATATTGATTGGTGGCTGAATTTGGCTCCGCATTTTTCAAGGTTATTTTGGCACCGGCATCATCCCAAATAAAAGTGCCTATTTCTTTAAAGGCTTCTTCATTTTTCCCTAAATATTTTGAAGTAATTTGATAAGTTAAATCAATATTTAAGGCGATTTCAGTTTGAATGCCTTCACAGTCTGCGCAAGGTAAAACACCACGGTATACACCTTTCCAATCTAAGGAAGTCCGGCTGTTGTCTGGCGTAGCTTCTGTAGATTGTATGGATTTTTTGTCGGTTTTGCAAGCGCTGATTGTGGTGAAAATAGTCAATATGATTAAAATTAGTTTGTTTTTCATTTCGTGTTTCTTTTACTGTTTTATTAATTTTAAGGTGTTTGTGATGAATCTTATTTTTTATTGACTTTTGAAATTCTGCTTTTTATTTTTTCCAAACTGTCGCGTATTGCTTTTCCCTTCTTACCATTTTCAGCCTCCTTTTGGTCGCCAATTAGTAAAGCAACAGGTTTTAACGGTTCATACTCCTCGCAAATAACTTTTAGCATCGCCACAAAAGGCAAAAACAAAATCATTCCGGCAACTCCCCAAACAGATGCGCCAATCAGCAAACTTAAAATGGCGGCCAAGGCATTGATTTGCAAACTGCTTCCCACAATTTTTGGACTTAAAAAGTTGCTTTCGATCAATTGAATGGCCCAAAATAATACGGCAACAGCAAATGGAATCCACAAAGAATCGTGCGACATAAAAGCATATAAAACAGGAATGCTTGCTCCCAAAGTTGTTCCCACATACGGAATTATTGACATGGCAGCAGCTAAGAATCCGAAAAGAAAAGGACTGTCAACACCAATAATCCATAGCCCAAGGCTATTTGCCAAGCCTAAAATAATGATAAGTACAATCATTCCGCTCAAATATTTTTGTCCGACTTTTTGCACTTTTTTAAACATATTAAACGCAATTTCTCTTTTGTCAATTGGAGAAAATTTAATAAAAGCCTGTGTCAAACCTGTTCTGTAAATCAACAACAAAAAGGTATAAACGATGGTTGCCAAAAGCCCTGCCAAAAAACTTGTGGTGGTGTAAAAGGTGTTTTCTGCAACAGGGAAAGCCACATTTTTAAACCATTCTGTAAGTTGCTCAATAAGGTAGTCCTGCTCCAAATCTGTTTCCAGGTTTACGTGGCTGTTGATATAAATTATAATATCTTTCAGCAGTCCCATTATTTTATCCTGAAAATCGGAGAGGACATTTGGCAGGTTTGTGATTTGCGTCAAAAAAAAATAAATTCCGCCCCCAATAATTAATGCCATAATAAGCATGGATAAAAAAGCAGCGAACATTCTGTTGATTCCCCAAGTTTCCAGCTTTTTAGCCAACGGAAATAGAATGAAGGAAATAAGCAATGCGAAGCCTAAAGGAACAAGAATGGGCTTGGCCAAAATCAAAATTGCGAAAAGTGCAATCACAGTAGAAATGGCAAAAAACAGTTTTTGAAACGATAGACTCATGGTTTTGTGGGTTTAAAATTCAGCGGTAAATATCGCAATTTTTGCCAACATTTCAGTTAAATATGTTTAATAGGGTTTTTGCTTGCTTACCTTTTGATAAACATTACGCGTGTATTTAAAACACCATAAACCATATTATTTATTCACCATCAACTTTTTGATCCCTATTTTATATTAACCTCCAATACTTTTCCATATTTTTCGGCAATTTTTTTGATGTCAGCTGATTTTCCCACCAACACAAATTGAAAATTGTTTTGTGGAAAATAGTTGGCAATAATTTGGTTGGCTTTTTGAAGATCTAGGCTATCAACATTTTTTTCAAAATTTTCGATAAAAGAAGCGTCAAAATTATACCAGAACATTTGTGTCAATAGGTTTGCCAGCTGGCTTGTTGTTTCATAACGTGGCGGAAACTGTCCTTTTACATAATTTTTGGCTGAGGTAAGTGATTTTTCATCGATACCGTTTGTGTGTAATTTTTTCAACACTTCCAAAGATTTATCAATGGCAGCTTCGGTGCTTTTACTTGATGTAAAAGTGCTGATTATAAAAGAACCGCCATTTTTTAAAGTATTAAATCGGCTGCCGGCCCCATAGGTTAACCCGGTATTTACGCGCAATTCATCATTAAGCATCGAAGTAAATCGGCCGCCAAATAAGGTGTTAATTACTTCAATGGCCACAAAATCTTGGTTGTTTCTTGGAATGCCTTTCGCACCAATGTAAAATGTTGTTTCTTTTGCATCCTCTTTATTCACCAATATTACTTGATCTTCAGAAGGATAAGTGATGGAGTTTGTTGCCAGATTTTCTATGTTGATTTCGCTTTTTTTCCATTTAGAGAATAAAGCAGTTAATTTGCTTTTCATTTCTTTTGTTGAAAAATCACCAACAATGCTGATGGCCGCCTGATTTGGTTTGTAATTTGTATTGTAGAAGGACTTCACATCATCCAAAGTTAATTTTTCAACACTCGCATTATTTCCTTGTATTTCATTTCCATATACGTGATTGCCATACAAAAGTTTGTCAAAATAGTCGCCAATTACTGCTCTTGGACTTTCCTTTTGCTGTTC
>DATIRG010000241.1:0-6565 GCA_035470005.1 Lutibacter sp.
AACTTTTTCGATAACTGAAAAATCTTTTTCATTAGTTGGAACTACCCAAAATTGCGGGTTGTAG
The DNA here is from genome assembly GCA_035470005.1 of Lutibacter sp. Taxonomy (GTDB): domain Bacteria; phylum Bacteroidota; class Bacteroidia; order Flavobacteriales; family Flavobacteriaceae; genus Lutibacter. Next base: position 65 of record DATIRG010000241.1, read on the forward strand.
TATGAATTGTGCATTGGATACGTATGCATTGAAACATAATCAACAGCCTTGATTAATTGTTCTAAATCTTTTGTTCGATAACTAACATCTCCGCCGCCCCAAGATGCAAAGTCATCGGAACTGGTGATCCATAAATTTACAGGAAGTTCACCTTTCTTTTTTAAATCCTGTAAATGGTTGACCCATTTTAAAATCACACTGGGTTGCACATAATAACTTGCTGCCCAGTGCACCATTGCTTCATTTCCTACTGAAATAATTTTTATAATATCCGGATATTGTTGTGCTAACTTTACAGCCGTGGCAATTTCAATGGCATTTCTTTCGCTTTCCAGATTGTGATCCGGTTCCAATGTTGTCCAGGCATTTTTACAGTCTATCCAAGCGCCCAACATCACATACATTTCAAAATTAGGATCTTCTTTTTTTAGCGCTGTTATTGCTTTTAATAAGTTAGAGGCTTCGTCTAAATGCACATTGTACGTTCTTAGAATTTTGACATTCATAGCGGCCAAAATTTTCATATCTTCCTTAATCTGATCAACTGTAGGCACAATTTCTCTGGTATTTTCGCGATAACCACCGTATGAAATTGCTAAATAATCAGGATTTCCTAATATTTCCGAAGCGGTAACAGGTGATTTCTCTTTTGGCAATACGGAACAGGAGAAAAACATTAAAAAAATAAAAAAATAAACCGCTGATTTAAGTATTGTTCTCATATTGTTAATAGGATGTTTTATTGTTTATAATTAATTTGTTTTTTAAACACTTCTTGTGAACTGCTTCCAATTTGAAATTCGAAATCTCCGCTTTCAACAATCCAGGTATTTTCAATTCCAATGAATTTCAAATCATTTGAATCAATGGTAAATTCGACAGTTTGTGATTGATTTGGTTTCAATGTTATTTTTTCAAATCGTATCAATCTTTTGGAATCTGGAGCAACTGATGCCACGATATCTTTTAAATACAATTGAACCACTTCCTTTCCTTCACGATTCCCTGTGTTTTTAACAGAAACAGAAATTTTTAAGGCATCATTTCCTTTGAAGGAATCTTTGTCAATCATAAAATTTGAATATTCAAAAGATGTATATGAAAGTCCGAAGCCAAACTCAAACTGTGGGTAAAAACCATCATAACCCCAATTAACATCTCGTATGTCAGCTTTTTTATGATAATAAGTCACTGCATTTCCTGAATATTTAGGGTAGGTGTAGGGCAATTTTCCACTTGGGTTTGTAGTGCCGAACATTACATCAGAAATGGCGTGTCCACCTTCCTCTCCCGGAATATAAGCCATCAATATAGCATCAGCCATTGGTTCAATTTCTCTAATAATTCTAGGACGGCCTTGCAATAAAACCAAAATAATTGGTTTTTTATAAACGCTCAGTTTTTTTACCAAATCTTGTTGCGCTTGCGGCAAATCAAGTTCATTAATATCCGAAGGTTTTTCTGTTGCGGGCATTTCGCCAACACAAACCACAATATATTCTGCATTTTTTGCTTTTGCAACTGCATCAGCAGTATTAACATCTTCAGTATAATTGGTTCCTTCAACATATTCTACGTTGTTTGAGCCAACTTCTTTTTCAATCGCTTTTAAAATGGTTAGTTTACTTGGGTCGTTATATTTTGTGTCCTGGCCTAAAAAGGTTCTTGACCAAGCGCCGTTAAGCAAATTCAAGGAATTTGCCGCATAACCGGTTACCAATATTTTTTTTCCTTTTTTTAATGGTAAAACAGCTTCTTTATTTTTTAGCAAAGTAATCGCTTCGGCAGCTGAATTATAATTAGCCGTAATATGTTTTTCGCTTCCGAAATCCGGATAATCCTTAGGATTATTATACGGTTTTTCAAACAGATTCAGCTCAAATTTAAGCTTCAAAATTCTGGAAACGGCATCATCAATTCTTTCCATGGAAATTTCGTTCTTTTCAACCATTTCAACAATATAATCGACCACATCAATATCGTACGGATTCATAAGCATATCTATCCCTGCATTTACAGCCATTTTTGTGGCTTCACGTTTACTTGCAGTAACTTCATGCATTTCAATTAAAAATTCCACATCGCTAAAATCTGAAATCACAACCCCTTTAAATCCCAATTCACCCTTTAAAATATCGGTTATATAGTGTTTGTTCATATGGCAGGGAATGCCATTTACCGCATTAGAACTTATCATAACACCCTTAGCGCCATCCTCAATTGCTTTTTTAAACGGCGGTAAAAAATACTGTCTTAAACTATTTTCAGGTATAATCGCGTTTGCTCTGTCCTTTCCATTTCTGCCTGCGCCATAACCAATAAAATGCTTTAAACAAATCGCAGTATTTTCCGGATTTTTCAAACTTTCGCCTTGAGAACCTTTTACGTAAGCTGATCCCATTTCTGAAATAAGGTAAGGATCTTCACCAAAACTTTCGGAAATTCTGCCCCACAATGGATTGATGGCCACATCAATATTTGGATTGAAATTCCAAGGAAGCGATGCAGCTCTTGATTCATAGGAAGTAATTTTTCCGTTCATTGCTGAAATTTCACGATTCCAAGTTGCTGCCAAAGCAATTTGATGTGGAAAAAGCACAGATCCTTTTATAAAATTTGCCCCATGAATATTATCAATTCCGTATAAAACAGGAATTTTCAAACGTGTATTATTCATGCTTGCATCTTGTATTTTTTTTACAATTTGATACCACTCATCTGTTCCTGCCAAATATTGTGGCGTGTTATGAATAGATCCAACAGCATAATCAACAATAAACTTTTGAAACTTTTTATCATCGAATGATGCACTGTCGCGCGCATCCCAATAATCTCCTTTTAAAACAGAAGGCAAGCCAATATTTAACATTTGACCCACTTTTTCTTTAAGGGTCATTAAAGCCAAAATCGAATCAACTTTTACGTCGATGGAGGATGTTTGTGTTGTATTGGCCAGTTTGTTTTGGCCTTTACAGCCGACAATGATTATATAAACAAGAGGCAATACGGATAAAAATATTTTTTTCATTGGTGATCGTTTATGTAATTCAACACGTGATATTTTATTCAACTTTAAAATTTAAGGCTTTTACATATCCATTATTTGGAAAATTATTTTTAAAAAGGCTATTTTCCAAATAAGCATTCAGCGCTTTTTGAACTTTTAAAACATCCGGACGATTTTCCCTCATTTTAGCATAAGTTGAACGATCGCTATCGGCATATTTTGTAATTAAATGATAATCTTCCGGCTCATTAAAATTCATAATTCCTTTGGTGTTATTCATTTTTTTATACGGCCAAAAAGCCCAACTAATGGCGTGTTTGTCTAGCAAGATTCTAAAATCATTTACCCATTCATCAGTATTTTCCCCTGTTTCACCAATATAAATTGGTACTTGATGTTTGTCTCTAAAATCAAGATATTGTTGGATGGCTGGCTGATTTACCTCAAACCAATATTTGTGAAATTCATACACCACATTGTTGTCGATAATCTCTTCAAAAACATCAAAATTTCCGCTCCAGTTAGAGCCATTCAGAAAAATAGTATGTTCTTTATCCACTTTGCGAATTTCTGTAATGATGCGCTTATACAATAAAAATAACTGATGGTTTAAATACGGAAGTTCATCGTTAAAATAATGTGCAATAGGTTCATTTACCAAATCGTAACCAATAATTACAGGATCATTTTTATATTTTTCGGCAATTTTTACCCAAATTTCCGTCATTAAATCCTGCGAAGATTTGCTTTTAAACAGATACGGATAACCATAACTGTCGTCTATATTGTCACCGGTTTGTCCGCCCGGTGCCGCATGCATATCCAATAAAACATACATATTTTCTTGTCGGCACCACTCAATCAATCGGTCAAAATATTTAAAACCGGCATTTCTTTCTCCCATATACAAATCGTCCGTAAACATTTTATAATGAAAAGGCAAGCGGATATGGTTGCTGCCAGTGCTTTTTAAATATTTAATATCATCGTGGGTGATGTAATTGTTTAAAAACTTGTTCCAAAACACCTGTAAACTGTCCGGACCAATCAATTCATACAACATTTCATCAATTTTTCGGGGAGAATTTACCTGATTCATTTTGAACATATAACCTTCGGGAACCAGCCAATGACCTAAATTTGTTCCTTTTAAAATGATGGAATTGCCATTCGCGTCAACCAATTGCGTTCCTTTTGTTTTTACAAAACTTAGCGTTTTGGCCGTAGTTTTTTCAGATTTATTTTCAAATAATTTACATGAACTGAATGTTAAAATAAGCACCAATGCAATTAATATATTTTTATAATTTTTCATGCTGATTTTAATTTCATTAATAATTCTTCTATTTTTTTTATTGAAAATTGTTTTCATTTAGGTCAACCAAAATAGAAGCAATCTTTCCAGTTCTGGCAAAAATTAGATTGCTTATCTGCGGGGTTAACATCAACCCAACAATTTCAACTGATTTTTCATCTGCATAAATAACCTGAATCGATTCCTTTTTGGCTAATTTATAAACAACAGGAACCTGACAATAGGTAAAACACAAGGAATCTTTTTCTAAAACGAATTCTTTTTCTTCTTTTTGAATGTTGGTATATTTAAAAACTTTTGATTCTTTTAAAAATTCCCCTTTACGCAACAAACGCGGATTAAATACTAATTTTCCGTCTTCAACAAAAACACCCAATTCTCCAAAACGACTTAAAATATCTTCTTTAACCTGTCCGGTCATTCCGGGTTGTTGCGCTCCTTTTCCTCCCGGTGTATGTGAATATGGATCGGTTGGAAATGCGCCATACAATTCAGGCGATTTATGAACGCCAATTCCTTCATTTATCTCGTAATAATGGTCTAACAACTTGCCAATAGTAACTTCACTTTCATTATTTTTAACAGCCATTAAACAAGTTTCCTGAACACTTAATAATAACTTGGAAACCATGTGCCAGTAAATTGAACCCAATCCTTCGTAACCGAAGAAAGTTCCTGATCTTCCGGTAAACGATTTATGATTAAATATTTCTTCAAAAATGGCCAACACTAATTTTGTATCTTTTTCTAAAAGCGACTCATATTTATCTTTTGGCAATTCAGAAAGTGCTGTTTTAAGACTATTAGCATTGTTGAAATTTCCGTTAAAATGGTAATTACCTAAAACATCTTTTTCAATAATCTGTGTATTTCCTTCTTTTAAAAGTTGCAGTAATAATGGGGAGTTTTCCACTTTTTCAGCCTCAATATTATTTTTATTGCTGAATCTTGGTAACTCTTTATTTGGATATAAAATATAACTATACTGGTCGCGTCTAAATAACGAACTTCCTTTTAAAGCATTTAATAATTCTAAAGAATCTTTGGCGGATATAAATCCTGAACTTAATACAGCAACCTGACCTTCAAGCATTTCCGGCAAGTATGAAATTGCTATTTCATCATCGTTTTTAACAGTCATTAAATTGTACGCGTGGTACAAATTATCTGCCCTTTTATTGGCTTTAATGGAATGATCTATAAATTGAAGCGTTGTTTTTGAAAAGTTTACCAAATCTGTTTTTGAAATAGTTGCTTTTTTGCTTGAGAAGCCTTTTTCATAAATAACATTTCTAAAGATGCTTCCTGCATTTCCAAGACCGTCTAACACTGTTTTTCTGTCTTTGTCGGAAATTTTTCCGACCAATAAATGCTCATTCTTTTTCAAGGTTGATACTACACCATTAAAAAATGATGCCAATTCTTCTGAAATTTCAATCGTATTAAAATCAGCATTTGAAATTATTTCCTCAAAGAAATTTAAAAAACGACGCAAATAAGATAAGGTAACCATAGAAACGCCGTTGCCAACTAAAGCATTATTGGCATCGTTCCATTCGGGTCTTTGGGTACTCATCCAAATACCGGCCTCCGGAATAAAATTTGAAATTTTGGCCAGTACAGTTGCCAATAATTTTTCAATTAAATTTACTTGATAAATGATTTGATTGTCAACGGTTAGCAAGGTTCCGTCGGCTCCTAATGCTGTCTTTTTTCGATTGATTTCCTCGTCCAAATCAAAATCAAAAACAATGGTGTCTTTTGGATTTGCTAATATAGCTTCATAGCTTTTAATCTTATAAGGAACATTTGCATATACAAACATTTCCTGATTAAAATAATTTGCCAATTTAGCAGGCTTATGTTTTTCAATAAATTCTAAAAATTTCAACAAATATATGATTTGATGATCTCCCCAATATCCAATATACGACCACGGATTGTCGTGCTCAATGGTTTCCCAATCAAAACCGTCTTTTGTAACGCGATATGGGTTGTAACCATCAAATGTTGTGGCATTTAAAAACTTGTGAATCATACTTTCAATAAACGCAGGATAGGCGGGTGCCAAGGCTTCCCAGTTTTGGAAAATATCTCGCCAGTTTCCTTCATAGTCCAAAATTTTTGAACCATCAATTTCACTTCTTGTATTGATTGAAAATTTATTCCAAGGCCTACT
>DATIRG010000242.1:0-2928 GCA_035470005.1 Lutibacter sp.
TTTTAGATAATTATTAAGAGAAATTAAATTCTGATCATCATTTTCCCCTTTATGAGTTTCAATACATAATGATTTTATAATTTTAAATTTTTCCTTAGGCAAAGCATATAAAATTTCATATTCGGCTCCTTCACAATCCAGTTTAATAAAGTCGATATGAGCTATTTTGTTTTCTTCTATAAAGGTGTCGAACTTAACAGCTTTTACCGGAAAACTCTTTACATCCTGACTTTTCTTAAATACACTTGTAACTGTAGTAAATCCTTCTAAATTACTAGTATTCAGCATAATATCTTCATCTTTATTGCTTACGGCCAGATGATTAATATTCCAGTCAAATTTTTCAAATTCCTGTTTGTAATTTTGCAGTACTTTGAAACAATATGGATGCGGCTCAAATGCGTAAATTTTTGCTTTTGGAAATTTTGAAAAAGCGGCAAGTGAAAAAAATCCAACATTCGCACCTATATCAATAATAACCGGATGCTGATTTTTACTAAATATTTTATTAGGAATATGTTTGAAATAAATATCATCTAAAAAATTTTCCCTGAATGGGCCTAACATATTTTTAAGCACTGAAATCTTACCGAAATCTCTGATATTAAATTCAAACTCCTTATTGAAACCAGTCATCTTTTTTATTAAATAAGATTTCCAGTTTACAACCCTGTTCACGAGATTTTGATATCTGTATAATTTGCCTTTTGCTTTACTCATAGTATACTTTTTGTACTATTGCAGGAAGTTGTCTGAAATTCAAAAAAACAACCATTTTGTTAAAAATAAATTTTCCAAGTCAAATATAGACGATTATTTTATCGCTTTCGCTTTAATGATTTTTTTTATTTTTTTGATATGTTAAAAACAAAATACCGTCTTAAACAGCCACATCATTCTCTCTCAGCGCATCATTTAACGATGTTTTTTTATCGGTACTTTCCTTGCGTTGCCCAATAATTAACGCGCAAGGAACCTGATAATCACCTGCAGGAAATTTTTTGGTATAACTTCCCGGAATTACAACAGAGCGCGCCGGAACGTATCCCTTAATAATTTTAGGCTCACTGCCCGTCACATCAATAATTTTTGTAGAACCTGTAAGTACCACATTGGCGCCTAAAACAGCTTCTTTTTCAACGCGAATTCCTTCCACCACAATACAGCGAGAACCCACGAAAACATTGTCTTCTATAATAACCGGCGCTGCCTGCAAAGGTTCCAAAACGCCGCCAATGCCAACGCCGCCGCTCAAATGCACATTTTTGCCAATTTGTGCGCAGCTTCCAACAGTTGCCCAAGTATCGACCATCGTGCCTTCATCAATGTACGCCCCAATATTTACATAGCTGGGCATTAAAATAGTGCCTGCAGAAATGTAGGAACCATAACGTGCCACTGCATGTGGCACCACACGGATTCCTTTTTCTTTATAGCCTCTTTTTAAAGGTATTTTATCGTGATATTCAAAAATACCCACCTCAAGGGTTTCCATTTTTTGAATAGGAAAATACAATACCACTGCTTTTTTTATCCATTCATTTACCTGCCATCCGTTTTCTGTTGGTTCCGCAACCCTTAAAACGCCTCTGTCCAACAAATCAACAACTTCGCGAATGGCGTTTTGGGTAATTTCTTCTTTTAACAATTCCCTGTTTTCCCAAGCTTGAGCTATGAGTTCTTTAAGTGCATTCATCTGTTTAAATTTTATTTTTTAGCGGTAACAACTGCAGTTCACCATTAATCATTCCTATATGTATCAAAATTTGATATGCTCGTTTCACTTCATTATATTTCTGATTGGCACAAATATATCGTTTTAAAAAAAAAATACCATTCAAAATACCTAAATTTGCACAAGTTTATTAATTATGTTAACATTTTGGCGCGAATTTTAGCTTTAGATTACGGTGAAAAAAGAACAGGAATCGCCATCACGGATGAACTGCAAATTATTGCTTCCGGATTGACCACTGTTGAAACCAAAAATATTTTTTCATTTTTAACAGATTATTTAAAAAAGGAAAAAGTCGAGTTGTTTTTGGTTGGCGAACCCAGACAAATGAACAATACCGAAAGTGAAAGTGAACAATTTATCAGGCCATTTGTCGAAAAATTAGGTCAGACTTTTCCAAAAATCCCAATAAAACGCGTGGATGAACGTTTCACTTCAAAAATGGCCTTCCAATCTATGATTGACAGTGGCCTGAAGAAAAAACAGCGGCAAAACAAATCGCTTATTGATGAAATCAGCGCGACGATTATACTACAGACTTATTTATATTCGGAAAAAAGATGATTCGTAAAATAAACGTATTTATAAGGAGAAAATTTAGGGAAATTTTCCAAAACCAGCTCTGCAAAAAAGATATCTTGTTGCTTAAGAATAAAAATTTCGTCATCATTGCAAACAATTGTTGGGGAGGTGAAATTTATCACTGGTTTAAAAGGCCCTATAACTCGCCTTTCGTCGGACTATATTTGCACGGACCCTGCTTTGTAAAGTTGCTCTCAAATTTCAATCATTATATGTCCCAGGAATTAAAATTTGTCAATTCCACCTCATATTCAGCCATCGCACCCAATTATCCGATAGCACTGTTAGACGATGCAGAAATCCACTTTTTGCATTATAAATCGGAAGATGAAGCACGGGAAAAATGGATTCGCAGAACTTCAAGAATGCTTGAGGATTCCAATTTAGACAACTATTATTATAAAATTTGTGATCTAGAAGGCGGATCTGAAAGCGTTTTGAATGAATTCCACAATCTGCCCTTCAGAAATAAAGTTTCATTTGGCGTAAAAAATTATGCCTCACTAAAAGATAAAAATCACATCAAGATTAAGGAATCCGGCAAAAATAAAGGACTGCATGTGCCTAACGGCGTAAAACTGTTTAAGCTTACCTTTTTATATTTTGACATT
>DATIRG010000243.1:0-2707 GCA_035470005.1 Lutibacter sp.
ATAACAATGACGGTGATGGAAACACCTTAGATGTGTCCTCGCGACAAGAATTATTAACATATGGTAGTGGTGTATCTTTTAATTTTGGCGCAATTTTAAAACCAAGTGAAAATTTACGTTTGGGATTGGCGTATCAATCACCAGTTTGGTATACGCTGTCAGAAGATTTTGTGGAATATGACGAGAATGTATACTTAAATGATGTTTTGTCTACCACAGAATATTCAGGGATAAATGCATTTGATTATAAAGTAAGGACGCCAAGCAAAGTAACAGGAAGTTTTGCCTATATTTTTAGCAGTAACGGACTTGTGAGTGTTGATTATAGTATTAAAAATTACAGCAACATTAAATTAAGCAATGATGATTTTATTGACGAAAATCAAGCATTTAAGTCTGATTTGGAAAGTGTTGGCGAGTTGCGTTTAGGAACAGAATGGCGATTTGATAATTTCTCACTTAGAGGTGGTTATCACTTTGAAAACAACCCTTATAAAAGTGCTGTAAGTTCTGACAATTTACAAGGATATTCTTTCGGTGCCGGTTATAAATTTAGAGGCGGAAAATTTGATTTGGCTTACCAAAAATCAGGTAATACGGCGCCATATAATTTTTATCCTCAAAGCAATGATGTTGATTCAGCTGAGTTAGATTTTGATATTTCGACATTTACGGCAACATTGGTATTGAATCTTTAAACAACAAATTATAACACAATAAAAACGTCTCAGCTTTGAGGCGTTTTTTTATTTTTAACCAAGTACATGAATTATGTTTTATGTATTTTTGTACAAACTAAAAAAAATGAAAAACAGCACTCTTAAAATAGAAATAACAAATATACCAACGATAATAAAATTTACTTCAAGCGACATTTTGGCAAGCGGCAGCCATCAATATAACAATATTGATGAAGCTAAAAATTCACCTTTGGCACAGCAATTATTTTATTTGCCCTTTGTTAAACGGGTATATATTTCTGCAAATTTTATTGCGCTTGAGCGATTTCCAATTGTGGAATGGATTGATGTGCAGGATGAAGTGAAAGAGGAAATTGAGAAATACCTGAACGCAGGCGGGGCAGTGATTACAGAAGAAACTGCACCTAAAAAAATTCCGGTTGAAGTGTATGCGGAATCAACGCCAAATCCATCAGTATTAAAGTTTGTAGCCAATATAAAATTGGTGGAAAACGATTTGGAATTTAAAAATAGGGAAGACGCTAAAAATTCACCTTTGGCTGTTGAATTATTTAATTTTCCATTTGTAAAGGAAATATTTATTTCAGAAAATTATGTTTCAGTCACAAAAAATGATGTTGCGGAATGGAATGAAATAACGGTTGAAATACGAAGTTTTATCAGACAGTTTATTGCCGATGGAAAAACAATTGCATTGGCTACCGCAGTTCAACAAAAAGTTTCAGAAGTTTATATGCCTGATGTAGAACTTGATGATGTTTCAAAACAAATTATCGACATTTTAGAGGAATACATAAAACCTGCTGTTGCAGCCGACGGCGGTAACATTATGTTTCGGTCTTATGTGGAATCTACAAAAACAGTAAATGTGATATTGCAAGGTGCGTGCAGTGGTTGTCCTTCTTCAACAATTACCTTAAAAAACGGAATTGAAAATATGTTAAAAGAACTAATTCCCGGAAAAATTAACGAAGTTGTGGCTGTTAACTCCTAATTGGCTATGGCAGAAAAAGTTACTCCGTACAAAGATTCAGATCTCAGCAAAAAAGAACAAGTCACTAAAATGTTTGATGCCATTTCCAATGAATACGATGGACTAAATCGTGTTATTTCTTTTGGAATTGATGTAAAATGGCGCAATAAAGTTGTTGATATTGTAGCAAAAACAAATCCGGATACAATTTTGGACATTGCTACTGGAACGGGAGATTTGGCCATTAATTTAGCCAAAACAAAAGCGTCTAAAATTGTTGGTTTGGATATTTCTGACGGAATGCTCGAAGTAGGTCGAAAAAAGATTAAAAATCTCCATTTAAGCAATACCATTGAAATGGTGCTGGCTGATTCTGAAAATATGCCTTTTGAAGACAATTCTTTTGATGCCATAACCGTTGCTTTTGGTGTTCGTAATTTTGAAAATCTTGAAAAAGGATTGGCCGAAATATACCGAGTTTTAAATAAAGGTGGCATTTTTGTGGTTTTGGAAACTTCAATACCAACCAAAACGCCTTTCAAACAAGGTTATCAGTTTTACGCCAAAAACATACTGCCTTTAATTGGGAAATTGTTCTCAAAAGACAAAGTTGCCTATCAATATTTATCGGATTCCGCAGCTTCCTTTCCTTATGGACAGGCCTTCAACAATATTTTGCAAAAAATTGGGTTTATAGGTATAGAAAATAAACCGCAAACATTTGGTGTTGCTTCAATTTATATTGCAAAAAAATAATATATGAAACGAGCCATAGCAAATTTTGATACAAATAGAAATGATTAATGGCGAACTGCATCTGTACCAATAAAAAAATAAAATTTAAACAGATGAAACGAGCCATAGCAAATTTTGATACAAACAGAAATGATTAATGGCGAACTGCATCTGTACCAATAAAAAAATAAAATTTAAACAGATGAAACGAGCCATAACAAATTTTGATACAAACAGAAATGATTAATGGCTAACTGCATCTGTACCAATAAAAAAATAAAATTTAAACAGATGAAAA
>DATIRG010000244.1:0-3166 GCA_035470005.1 Lutibacter sp.
CAAAGGCTATTCAACCAAAGAAGTGTTGGAATTTTTTAACAGCTGGTCCCCTACTGCTTTAGATCCAAAAAGTTATCCTTCCAAAGTAAGGAATTAAACAAAATTTATAATTGTTAATAATTAAACTTTCAGTCATATTTTATTAAAAAAATAGCGCCCTCTAGCGCTATTTTTTATTTAAGGCCTCTTCCTTTATCTTTTATCTTCAAATTAGCGCTATGATAGAAAAAGCTTTTCCTAACCTATAATGTGTGAATTATGTAACTATGGTTTAAAATTATGTAACGCAAATTAAGCCTATATTATGGACCTTTGCGGTACATTTAATACTATCATCATAGTAAATTTTAAGCCATGTAATTGAATAACAATTGAATTTACTATACTAACTAAAAATCTAAACACCAACATTATGGAAAAAGGAAATATTGAAATTAAAGAAGAAATTTTAAGAAAATTAGAAGACATTAAAAATACCACAGAAAGTTTGGTTGTAAAAATTGGCCATCTTCAGGTAGATTTATTTAATTATCCTGATAAAGAACTTGAAAAATTTCTTGACACCCTTAACAAAGCTTTTGCAGATAAACATCTTTTAATTACTGAAATTTTTCACAAACATGAAGCAGAAGTTGAACATTTAAAGTTGTAACACACTTTTACTGAAGTACTTAAATGGCTTGAAAAGCCTTTGTAAAAAATAAAAATAGCGCCTTTCGGCGCTATTTTTCATGACTTCAATTTTATTAAATGTATTCTATTACAATTTAGCCGCCTCATAATCCAAGTAGCCTTTTTTACCCGATGTATAAAACGTACTTTGATCCCATTCAGTTAGTGCCAAATTATTTTCAAAACGTTCCGCCAAATCCGGATTTGAAATAAAGGGTTTTCCAAACGCTACCAAATCGGCTTCGCCACGCTCAATCACCGCATTTCCGGTTTCTTGTGTAAATCCGCCGTTGATCATTAAAGTTCCGTGATATAATGGTCTAAAATGTTTTGTGATTTCTTTAACGGCAAAAGGAACTTCAGAAACATCGGTAAACGGTTCCGACAAATGAACATAAGCCAACTGATAATCGTTTAGCTTTTTAATGATATATTCAAAAGTTGGAATGGTTTCTTCGTCAACCATTATTCCATGTAAATTATGCATCGAAGGGTTAAATCTTACCCCAATTTTTTGTTCCGGAATTTCATTTTTAACAGCATCCAACACTTCAAAAAAGAATCTTGCCTTGTTTTCTATGCTTCCGCCGTAATTATCTGTTCGCTGGTTTGAACAGTTATTAAAAAACTGGTGAAACAAATATCCGTTTGAAGAATGAATTTCCACGCCATCAAAACCGGCTTCAACTGCATTTTTTGCCGCTTGCCTAAAATCGTTGATGGTTGTTTTTATATCTTCTAAAGTCATTTCTTTTGGCGTTACGGTATCTTTAAATCCTTGCGGCGTAAAAGATTTGCTGTTCGGATTGATAGCCGACGGCGCCAAAGGCAATTCGCCGTCATGAAAATCGGGATGCGAAACCCTGCCAACATGCCACAGTTGAATAAAGATCTTCCCTCCTTTTGCATGAACGCGTTCGGTAACTTTTTTCCAGCCATCGACTTGCGCTTTTGTATAAATTCCGGGTGTATTTACGTAACCAACAGCCATTTCAGAAACCTGGGCTCCTTCCGTGATAATCAATCCTGCAGAGGCTCGTTGCTCATAATAAGCGGCTTGCAACGCTTCCGTAGGTTTAAATTCCGGATTGTCGGCTCTGCTCCTGGTCATCGGTGCCATCACAATTCTGTTTTTTAATTCCAGTCCGTTTTTAGCGTAAGGCTGCAACAATGCTTGTTTATTTCCCATAATTTATTGTAATTTTTTAGCCAATAATTCGGCAACTTTTTCTGAAGATGCAGGATTTTGGCCTGTGATTAGCAATCCGTCTTCCACGGCATAAGGCTGCCAATCTCCTATTTTCGAATAAATTCCTCCATTATTTTTAAGCATTTCTTCCAAAAGAAAAGGCACAACATCGGTAAGTTGCACTGCAGCTTCCTCTTCATTTGTAAATCCGGTTACTTTTTTGTTATTCACCAACGGTTTGCCGTCTTTTCCTTTCACATTTTTTAAAACTGCCGGAGCGTGACATACAAATGAAACCGGTTTTCCTTCATTGTAAAAAGATTCAATCAATGCAATTGATTTTTTATCTTCAACAAGATCCCAAAGTACGCCGTGACCGCCTGGATAAAAAACTGCATCAAAATCATGTTTGTTTACAGCCTCTAATTTTAGGGTGTTTGCCAATTTTTTCTTGGTGGCTTCGTCTTTATCAAATCTATTGGTGGACGCAGTGGCCGCATTTTCGGCAGCGCTGGTAGGGTCAATTGGTGGTTGTCCGCCTTTTGGTGATGCCAACGTAACGTTGTAACCTTTGTCGGTTAACAAATAATAAGGTGATGCAAATTCTTCAATCCAAAAACCTGTTTTATGTCCGGTTGATCCTAAAGAATCGTTGCTTGTCAGTACAAATAGTATATTTTTCATAATTTTCATTTAAATAATTATATACAAAACTACGGCTTTAACACACCAATTTAATTGACCTACATCAAGAAATCAGGTTTTTTGGTTTAATGCTGCCAAGTTCAGCAATTTATATAGTGTAGTTTTGGGCGTTCCCTCTCAGGTCAGGCTTTTCGTTACAATCTTTTTTCAAGCAAAAAGAGCTTTAAAAAAGGATTTTCACTGCAATCCTTAACGCAAATACTGATGTAACCAGAAACTTATCCAGATTTTTTAACCAATTTTCGTCGAACACGGCTCAGCGCTTCAGCTGAAACGCCCAAATAATTTGCGATATGATAATTGGCTACGCGTTGCTCGATGTTTGGATATGCCTTGCAAAATTCTAAATAACGCGCAGTTGTTTCGTTTTGAAGTGAAGATAAAATTCGGCGTTGCAAAGAAATAAAACCATTGGTAATCAAAATCCGAAAATAGCGTTCAAATTTTGGAACATTTTCAAAAAGTTGCTGTAAATCATCATAATGAATCGCCAATAACGTTGAATCTTCAATGGCTTCAATATAAAATTTTGAAGGAACACTATTATAAAAGGCATTAAAATCACCAATCCACCAATTTTCAATGGCAAACTGAATAATA
>DATIRG010000245.1:0-11790 GCA_035470005.1 Lutibacter sp.
TGCAGTTATTTATGAACCAGCTTGAAGGTCAGATTCCTGCAGCCATCGGAAATTTAAAAAACCTAAAAGAATTGGTTTTATTCAATAATTTTATCACCGGAAATTTACCTGAATCAATTTATGACATTACAAGTCTTGAAATATTACACGTAAGCAGCAATAATTTATCCGGAACAATTTCGCCTGCCATTAAAAATTTAAACCACTTACAAACTTTGAGTTTGTTTGACAATACAATGAGCGGAATGTTACCTAAACAAATTGGAGATTTAACTGATTTAACTGAACTTTCTTTGGCAAACAATTCATTTGAAGGAACTATTCCTGTTGAATTTAGCAAGCTTTCAAAGTTGGAAACATTGTTATTGATTAATAACAAATTTACTGGCCAAATAAGCCCTTCAATACAAAATTTACCGAAACTCTTAAATTTTGAATACAACAACAATGACGTTGAAGTTTCATCGAAATATTCAAATCCAATAACACAAGTCGTATTAATATCCCAATAATAAACGTTTGATTAATTAAAAAGGAAAAAGAGACTGCGCAAACAGCCTCTTTTTTTTTGATATTTATTTATTTTTTTTTACTCAAATTTATGCTTGCTTCCACTTTTTTTTATTAGCTGGTAAAATAGTTGTCACCCTTGTTTCCTGTCAAAAGTAAAGTATAAAATTATGCTAATTTTCGATTTGTAAACAAAACAAATTTTATTTATAATACAATTGATATAAAGTATAGCTAGGCACACAACAAATCCCTATGTAATTATATATTTGTAAAAAATAAATTAACCTTACTAGGGTAACCCAAATTTAAACAATGAGACAAATAATTTCAATAGCATTGGCCGTATTGCTTTTAGTAGGCGCTATTTTATTAGCAAAAGACTTAATTGATTCTAAGCAGAAACCAAAACCTAAAGTTGAAAAAATAATAAAAACCGTTTTTACCGAAACAGTAACCAATAAAATAATTCCAATAGTTATTACCGCAAGCGGAAATTTGGTTGCCAAAAACAAAATTGAATTGTATGCTGAAGTTCAGGGAATTTTAGAAAATACTTCAAAAGAGTTTAAAGCCGGCACAACTTATGGTAAGGGCGAAATATTGATTAGAATTAACAGCGACGAGTTTTACGCAAATTTGCAAGCCCAAAAAAGTACGCTTTTTAATGCCTTAACAGCCATAATGCCAGATATTAGGTTGGATTTTCCTGAGAATTATAACAAGTGGCAAAACTACCTGCAAAATTTTGATTTAAACAAAACCGTCCAAAAACTGCCGGAAACAACTTCGGAAAAGGAGAAATTCTTTATTTCGGGCCGAGGTATTTACACAAATTACTACAACGTAAAAAATTCAGAAGTAAAATTGAGCAAATATACATTGCGTGCGCCTTTTACAGGAATCTTGACTGAATCATTGGTGAATCCGGGAACATTGATCAGGCCCGGACAAAAATTGGGAGAATTTATAAATCCGGCTGTTTATGAAGTTGCGGTTTCCGTGAAATCCGAATTTCGTGATTTGATTCAGGTTGGCAAACAAGTTGAATTGCAAAATTTAGAAAAAACAAAATCTTGGACAGGCAAAGTAATCAGAATAAATGGAAAAGTGGAAACTGCCACACAAACCATAAAAGCGATTATTGAAGTTGCCGGAGCCGATTTAAAAGAAGGGCAGTATTTGGAAGTTGCACTTAGCGCCAAATCTGAAGAAAACGCTTTTGAAGTTTCCAGAAATTTATTGGTTGAGAACAATAAATTGTATGTTGTAAAAGATTCTATTTTAGATTTGGTGACCGTAAATCCTATTTTTGAAAATCGACAAACTGTTGTTATTAAAGGATTAAGCGATGGCACAAAAATTTTGGCAAAACCTATTCCCGGAGCGCATGCCGGTATGTTAGTTAAGGTATTTACTGAAAACAAAAAGCAATAATGAGAAATATTATCACCTATTTTATAAAGTTTCCTGTTGCGGTAAACATCTTTATTCTTGCTTTTATTGGTTTCGGATTGGCGGGCGCTTTATCTATGAAATCCTCCTTTTTCCCTTTGGTTGAATCTAGAAATATTTCTATCAATTTAACTTATCCTGGAGCTTCTCCGGAAGAAATGGAAGAAGGCATCGTGTTAAAAATAGAGGACAATTTAAAAGGAATTGTTGGTATAGACCGTGTTACTTCTGTTTCAAGGGAAAATTCGGCATCCATAAATATCGAAATTGTAAAAGGCAAAAATATTGACGTTGTTTTATCCGATGTTAAAAATGCGGTGGACAGGGTTCCTTCCTTTCCTACTGGCATGGAACCTCCTATTATTGCCAAAATTGAAAATATTAGGCCTACCATAAGTTTTACAATCAGCGGTGAAAACATTTCGCTGGCAACGTTAAAACAATACGCCCGCAATATTGAAAATGAGTTAAGAAATATTGAAGGAATTTCACAAGTTAGCCTTTCAGGTTTTCCGGAACAGGAAATTGAAATAGCGGTTCGTCAAAATGACTTGCTTGCCTATAACTTATCGTTTGAAGAAGTTGCCAATGCGGTCAGTAAATCGAATTTATTGATTTCAGGAGGAAATATTAAAACTGATGAAGAAGATTATTTAATACGGGCGATAAATAAAAATTATTACGGAAATGAGTTGGTAAATTTGGTTGTTAGGGCCGATGCTTCTGGAAATATTATCAGATTAAGCGATATTGCTGATGTTACTGATACTTGGTCTGAAAATCCGGACAGATTATACTTTAACGGTAAAAAATCCATTGACATTACGGTAAGCAACACCAACAGCGAAGATTTATTGTCGACAGCCGAAAGTGTAAATCAATATATTGAGAAATTTAACCAACAACATGACACGGTTCATTTAGACGTATCAAGCGACAATTCAACCACTTTAAACCAAAGAACAGAATTATTGATCAAAAATGCCGTAATGGGTATTATTTTGGTACTGTTTTTCTTAGCGTTATTTTTAAATATTCGTTTGGCTTTATGGGTTGCAACTGGTATTCCTATCGCATTTTTTGGAATGTTTATTTTTGCAGCCTATTTTGGAGTTACAATTAATGTACTTTCATTATTTGGGATGATCATCGTTATTGGTATTTTAGTGGATGATGGTATTGTGATTGGTGAAAATATTTACCATCATTATGAAAAAGGAAAAACACCCATAAGAGCAGCTATTGACGGTACTTTGGAGGTTATTCCCCCTGTAGTTTCTGCTATTTTAACCACTGTGATTGCCTTTTCTACCTTTTTCTTTTTAGATGGAAGAATGGGTGACAATTTTAGCGAAGTCGCCTTAATTGTTATCTTAACTTTATCGGTATCTTTAGTCGAAGCACTAATTATTTTACCTGCACACATCGCACACTCAAAAGCATTGGAACGAAAAGAAAAAAAGAGAAATAAAATCAATAACTTTTTTTATCAGGTTAATCAAAAAGCCGAAGTCGTTTTATTTTATGTCAGAGATAATTTATATGCGCCGTATTTAAAATTCTTTTTAAGAAACAAAGCATTGGGTTTTGCACTTCCAATTGCCTTGCTTATTGTTAGTATTGGCGGAATTGGCGGTGGCATAGTAAAAACTTCATTTTTCCCTTCGGTTGCAAGTGATCGTATTTCTATCGATTTAAAAATGCTACAGGGAACAAATGAAAAAATAACCGATTCCATTATTTCTGAAATAGAAAAAGTTGCTTGGGAAATTAATGAAGAATTTACAGGAAAGCAAGCCAGCGGTGAAGCCGTCATTCAAAATATTATCAAACGCATTGGTCCGGGTTCAGCGAACGGAAGTTTAGACATAAACCTATTGCCTGGTGAAGCGCGCGACTTTTCTTCTCCCGAAATCACAAATGCCATTCGTGATAAAGTTGGAAAAGTGAATGGCGTTGAAAGTTTAACTTTTGGCTCAGGAGGAAATTTTGGCGGAAGTCCGGTAGCCATTTCTTTATTAAGCAATAATATTGATGAATTAAAAGCTGCCAAAGAAGAGTTGAAATCTATTTTAAGCAACAACACACAACTTAAGGATATTTCCGACAATGATCCTGCCGGTATCAAAGAAGTTCGAATTAAGCTAAAAGAAAATGCGCATTTGCTTGGGTTGAATTTGCAAATGGTGATGGGCCAGGTTCGTTCGGGATTTTTCGGATTGCAAACACAACGTTTTCAGCGCGGACAAGATGAAATAAAAGTTTGGGTGCGTTATAAAAAAGAAGACAGGTCGTCACTTAAAAATTTGGATGATATGTGGATCAACACACCAACAAATCAAAAAGTGCCCTTCTCAGAAATTGCAACTTATGAAATTGAGCGCGGTGATGTTTTAATCAACCATTTAAACAGCAAACGTGAAATTCAGGTTACGGCAGATATGAAATCGCCTACGGAAAGCGCCACTGATATTTTAGATGATATTAAGACAACCGTCATGCCCGAGATTTCATCAAAATACCCAACAGTTAGCGCAATGTATGAGGGCCAAAACAGGGAAGCGCAAAAAACAATTACTTCCGTAAAAAAGGTTGGACTCATTATTTTAGCTTTAATTTATATAGTTATTGCTTTTACATTTAGATCTTACGAACAGCCAATTCTGTTGATATTACTCATTCCTTTTAGTTTAATTGGCGTTGTTTGGGGCCATTGGTTTCATGATTTTCCGATTAATATTTTATCGTGGTTGGGAATCATCGCGTTAATCGGAATTATGGTAAACGATGGTTTGGTGCTTATAGAAAAATTTAACGGCTATTTAAAAGCCGGAATGAAATACGATGAAGCGCTTATTCAAGCCGGTGTATCAAGATTTAGGGCCATTTTATTGACAACTTTAACAACTGTCGCCGGATTGGCTCCTTTGCTTTTGGAAAAAAGCAGACAAGCACAATTTTTGAAACCTATGGCAATTTCTATTTCTTACGGAATGGTGGTTGCAACCGTTTTAACTTTGGTTATGTTGCCCCTTTTATTGTCCGTTTCAAATTCCATTAAAGTATTTATTAAGTGGATGAGAACTGGCGAAAAGGTTACAAAAGAAGAAGTTGAAAGAGCTATTATTGAATTAAAAAGTGAAAATGATGAATTACAACAATAAACTCACAATCTTTTTTCTATTAAGTTTTTCCACCATTTTTGGACAAGAATTACTTACAAAAGAAGCTGCAATCAGCATCGCTTTAGAAAATAATTACGGCATTAAAATCGCCAGAAATAACGTGAAAGCCGCTGAAAATAATGCCAGCATTTTCAATAGCGATTTTTTACCAAGAGTTGCCGTAAATGCGGGTGCTAATTATAGCAATACAACGACTGAATTTACCGCACAAAACGGAACGCAAACAGAAGTAAACGATGCCGAATCCAAATTATACAACGCATCAATCGGTTTAAATTACACGCTTTTTGATGGTTTGGGAAGAGCTTATAACTTCAAAAAATTAAAAGAATCTTTTAATTTCTCGGAACTTGAAGCGCAGGCGATTATTGAAAATTCCGTCCTGCAAATTTTTTCTGTCTACTATGAAGTTGCGCAATTGCTGGAGAACAACAAAAATATTCTGGAATCCTTAAACATTTCAAAACAGCGTTTAACAAGAACAAAATACGGATTTGATTACGGGCAAAATACAAAACTTCAATTGTTGAATGCAGAAGTGGATGTAAATAACGACAGCATTCGCTTTATCAATGCACAACGTTTTTTGGCCAATTCAAAACGCGATTTAAATTTGTTATTGGGCAGAAGTGTTGAAACCGATTTTATGGTTGAAACCGACATTGCATTCAACTTGGTATTTGAATTGCAAAGTTTAATGGAAAAAGCAAAACAACACAATGTTGAAATGCAAAAAGCGGCAAAAAATATTGAACTGAGTGAATTTGACATAAAAATCAACAAATCAAATTTATACCCAACACTCGATTTTAAAAGTTCCTACGGATTCAATAAGGCCGATAATGATGCGAGTTTTAATTACGCCCAACAATTATCACAAGGATTAAATGCCGGACTTAGTTTAAACTGGAATTTATTCGATGGAGGTAGTACAAAAGTTCGCATTCAAAATGCAAAAATTTATAATGATAATTTAATCATTCAAAAAGAACTTATTTTAAATGAATTGGAAAGAAACGTATCCAATTCTTTGGAAATTTACACCAATGCGCTATTTATACTTTCGGCAGAAGAAAAAAATGTGGAAACCAATAAACGCAATTTTTTAAGAACCGAAGAAGCTTTTAAATTGGGACAGATAACCACCATAGAATTTAGACAGGCACAGGTAAATTTATTGAATGCCCAATCTAATTTAAATCAGGCAACTTATGATGCTAAAAATGCGGAGTTGAAATTGTTGCAACTTACGGGAGAACTTCTGAATACGCAATTGTAGCAATCTCTCTAATGCAGTGGCCGTTTCTTGATCATTCCACCTTTGGTATCTTTTATGGGATATTGAATAACAAATGCTTTTCTGTCAATTTTATCAACTTCTAAGAGCACTTTGGAGACTTCAAGTCGGGTAACAACACAAAACAATATTTTACGGTCTGGCATCGCGTTTCCTTTGGTGCCATAGCCTCCATCAGATCGAAATACGGTTACGCCGCGCTCAAGTTTTGATGCAATCATTTCCTTTATTTTTTCGTAATCGTCAGAAATAATCATCACGCCTATATATTCTTCTATCCCGTTAATGATAAAATCGACTGTTTTAGAAGCAGAAAAATAGGTAAGCATAGAATACATGGCTGTTTCTACACTCACAATGGTAGCCGCAAGTATAAAAAGAAGCACATTAAATACAGCAATGAAGTCGCCGACAGTTAAACTGGATCTTCGGCTAACGGAAATAGCAAGCACTTCTGTACCGTCAATTACTGCACCTCCACGAATGGAAAATCCAATACCCGCTCCCAAGAAAAACCCTCCAAAAACAGCTATTAACAGCTTGTCTTCGGTAATTGTCGGCACTTGAATAATATGCACCAAAATTGCCAATACTAAAATTGCCAAACTGCTTTTAACAGCAAATGAAACAGAAATTTGTTTGGCGCCCATAAGAATGAAAGGTAAATTGACCAATACAATTAAAACCGAAAGATTAATTCCGGTTAAAATTCTAAGTAACAAAGAAACACCCATTGCACCGCCATCCAAAAAATTATTGGGAAATAAAAAACCTTTTAAACCAATACTCGCAAGGATTACACCAACACAGATGAACGCAAAATCTCTCAAGTTTCTTTTTAGGATCAACTGACCAACCAATTCGTTATCGTGTATTCTGAAAAATTTTCTCATACTGTTTTTATAATCTTTCTTATCTTAAAGTTAAATCTTTATACTTTAATTTCAATAGTATTTTTATTTCCGCTCACTATTTTTGAGATAATCCCCTTTTGGTTGGTAAACTCTGACCATAATACACCGCCTATATGAAGAATAATAAAAGCTATCAAATAATATATTGAGAGTATGTGAATTTCTTCCATCGATTTTTTTATTTCAATCGGTCCAAATTTTATCAATAAACCAGTAGCAAGCGATATTATCACGCAAACGTAAAAAAATAAGTAAATCCAATTCTGAAACTTTTCTTTAAAAATTAATTCTTTATTTAATGGATTCTGAAATTTCATTTCACCAAAAAACGGTAGTATGAATCTTAAGCCAAACAAACCTGTTAGAGCATAACCTAAGTATATGTGCCAATCCCACATTGGCTGTCTAATTTTTTTTGCAAGCACAATAAGTTGGTCTTGGGTTAAAGATTGGTCTGTAGTATTCAGGTAATTTTGAATGATTTCAGCCACATTATTTTTGTTCATCCAAGTTAACCTAAGAAAAATGGTAAATAATAATAAGAACATACAAATGGCGATTGACCAATGTATCATTCGAAAAACTGCAGAATAATTTTTATTTTTCATTTTAGTTTTTTTATTGAAAGTAACTACAAATCCTTGATTCTAATTATCAAAGATTTATTAAATAATATTTATGCTGAATAATATTCCTTCAAAAGTAAGAAAAAATCACAAGAACTCTGGTTGATTTCAGATAGTTCATTCATAAAAATTTGGGTACAACGTTGCATTTTTAATAATTAAAAAATTACGGTCATATCGCAAAAAATATCAAAAAAAAACAAACCTCACTTAAATTATTTTAAGTGAGGTTTGTTTTCAATTAGTTAAGAAAGTGTTTATTTAAAAGTAGTTCTTGAAATTTCAATACCAACTGGATAAGAATAATCGCCTTGATCTTCGGCAGTAATAAATATTTCTTTAACATCAAAAGGTGTAGTTGTTTTTAATGATGCTGTTTTTGCATTTTTATTAACCAACATTCCGGCATTTTTTGTTCCGTTATTTTCAGTTACAATCCAAACATTATAATTTTTTTTAGTTGGATCAACTCTGTCTGCACTTGCCAAATTTTTGGCTGTAACTTCAATAACATAATTTTTGTTTTTGTCTTGTGACTTTTTAGCTGTTATTTCTGCAGCTGGTGTAACGCTTGATACTGGAAATTTTGCTGTTGATCCGCAAGATGTTAAAAACACCAAAGTTGTTACTAATAATAAATTTATCAATGATTTCATTATAATTCTAATTTAATTTTATTCCTACTCTTAAGGTTTTTCGGAAGCCACCCCTTTTTAATGTTTGGTCATTTTTTAACTTTTTAATAAGGCCATTTATACATTTTCATCAAATACAATTTCGTCTGCGCTGTCAATTTTGTAAATTGGCTCATTTATTGGTAAGGTGAAATAAAACGAGGATCCCTCGCCTTCTATACTTTCAACCCAAATTTCTCCATCATTTTTTTCTAAAAAACCTTTCACTAATAACAGTCCTATGCCAGCTCCTTTATTTTTTTTCCTTGCGCTTGCCAAAACATTCATTTGAAGGGTAAAAAGTTTCTCCTGAATTTCTTTTGACATTCCCATTCCGTTATCTTTTATCTGAACAATCATTTTATCTTCTTTTCTTTTTGCTGAAACAATAATTTTCCCTCCTGGATACGAGTGTTTTATGGCGTTAGAAACAATATTTTGAAGCACAGATACCAGCATTCTTCCGTCTGCAAAAACGCTTTCATTTTCATCAACCTCGTTGTGAAGGTTAATGGTATTCAATTGGGCTGTATCATTCAATTTGTCAAAAACCTTTTGCACAAAATTTAATAGATTAATTTTTTTAGGAGAAAATGCTTCAGTGGCATATTTAATTCTTGCCCATTCCACTAAGTAATCAAGCATATTTAACTCATCCTTGGATGATTTATATAGTAGATCCAGCATTTCTTTTACCTCACTCTTCGGCATTTTTTCAAAATTTGAACTCAAATATTTTGAAACTCCAATGATGCCAGATAACGGACTTCTTAAATCATGGGAAACGATTGCCAAAATATTTTCTTTATGGCTGTTAAGCTCTTCTAGTTCTCTGACATATTTTTTTATGGCATCCTCCGATTTTCTTCGCTCCGTTAAATCACGCAGAATTTTAACGTATCCCAACATTTCCCCTTCTTGTCCAATAAGCGGAAAAACCAATCCGTAAGCATAAAATTTACTTCCGTCTTTACAAATATGCCATCTGTTGTCCACAGCCCTGCCCTCTTTTACTGCCGTATCAGTTTCCTTTTTTGGAATGCCATTTTTTTGATCTTCTTCCGTAAAAATGATATCAAAATGCTCGCCGATAATTTCTTCTGTTTCATAACCAAATATTTTTTCGGCGCCCGAACTCCAGCTGTTTATTATAAATTCATTGTCCAATGTTAAAATTGAATAATCCTGTAAACTATCTATAATTTGACTGTAAAATTCCGCAGTTGGAATATAATGACTTTTAAGAATTTTGGTTTTATTTTGTGATTCTTTCATTTTTTACGGAATGAATTATTTTGATTAATGCGCGTTTGTTACATTTTAAATTAATCGTTAAAGGTAGTTAAATAATTGCGAAAATGTGTTATACATTTTTTTAATTTAGTTATATTTTTCACACATAATTACTTAAATGAAGTATTAATAAATGTAATAGTGATTGATTTTTTTACTTAAGAAACGAAGTTTTTTTTTGAAAGATATTCATCGCAAAAAAAGTTAATATTTTAGTTTTTTTGTCAAATAAAAAAACCTAAGGAAAGTTCCTCAGGTTTTTAAATGATACCATTCTAATGCTTTTTCAACCTGTCGTTAACAATCTTTACCCACTTTTCAATAACCGGAATTTCCCCGTTCAATCCAAAATTTTCTTCAGAATTATAAAACGTAAAAAAGATCTCCGGATTTTTCTTATCAAAAAATGAAAATTGTAAATCAAGTCTATCAATTGATCTATACTGATCATCCTTATTGCCGGTTGTATTGCCAGTTTTAATCACCTTACAAGACTTGATTTCAGTCAAATTTACGAGTTGTGCGATTTCTTTGTCTGTTGTTTTTTTAATGAAGAAAAGATGGTTTGTCGATTCATCAAGTCCTATGGCAAATTCTTCACTTATATCTTGTTGTGAAATTTTACAATGGTGATTATTGGCAATGGCTAAAATAGATTTCACCAATTGTTTTTCTTTCTTTTTTCTGCCATTAAGCATAAATATAAATGGCAGCATAAAAATGGCTATAAAAATAGCTCCTGTAATAGCAGTTCCTAAATTCATTTTAAAATAGTTTTGATTTTATAAAAAAGTTGAACAGATTTTGTTAGATATAATACCTAAAAAATCAATTGAATTGCCGCCTGAAGGCAATTACTCATTTAAAATGTGCTGGATTACCAAAAATAATGGAAAGGGAAAATCATGTTGGATTTCCCGAACTTAATAAGAAAATTTCTTGATGTAAAAATGTATTGAAAAAATTCATTGGCAAAAAATAATTCCCTGATTTTTACAATTGCAAAAAACCCGTTGTTTGCATCTTTTAAAGCAGTTGGCAGCGAATTGCTGAATGGATTTACAAGACTTTCGGCTTCTGCAGTATTGCTAAACTGTTTTATGGAAACTGATAAATCTTTATTTGCCTTTTCAGAAGTTGTTTTAACTGAGAAACCAGAGTTATGGGAAATGTCGGCAACAAAGATTATTGCAACGCAATAAAGCATAGTTAACAAGGCAATTCCTAGGTTTCTAATCATTTTTTTCACAGCGCTAATATAGCAAGTAATTTCATTTAATGATTTTATTTTTTAAACAACTACTTACTTAAAAAATTATATCCTTTTTGCTTGCCTTTTATCAATAAATCAAACAATTAGAAACCATAAATAAAATAATAATATTTTCATTTTTTTAACATAAAATAGAAAAAATGTTAATTTTTGATAATTTAGAAAAGTATTTTATGAATTATTATTTATATTTTATAAATTTTATTGTACTTTTCGCAAAGCAAATTCAGGGTCTTAAAATTCTAATTATTTGACCAAATAAATTTGAAAAACTATAAAATGCACCGCATAATTTTATTACTTCATAAAACGTTGTTTAAATTAAAACCGATTTATTTAGTATTGGTTCACTTTGTAACAGAAACAGAATCTAATGCCACATAAAGTAAAATGATATAAATCATTTAAAATAAAAACTTTAGCATTTAATTTTGTGTAAACATCATTGAAAAACTGATTATTAATATAAAACAACGTACTATGGAATCGCTTGAAATGGTTAAAAAAAGGGTATTTAAATTTGGAAACAAAACAGCCGATGGAAATACTAAAATGAAAAATTT
>DATIRG010000246.1:0-4325 GCA_035470005.1 Lutibacter sp.
TTGCCGATTATAGTGACGGGCATATTCAGGGAAGATCCATTTATGAATATCGCATGGATGATAAAAAAGCATTGACATTTAAAATTCTGGCTTCAAACGACACGGAATAATCCTTCATCAAAAATTATCGGTTACCAATTAAATTTCAATTTCCATTTTTTAAAAGGAGGTTCGTACTTATCATTTTTAATCTTAGATTTACAAAACCGTTGCAAGCCCATGGAATGTATTGGTAAAATTAGTGCAAACTATTTTTATTTTTAAACGTAACTCTTTGTAAATGAAAAAACTAAAGTTTCCAAGCGCCCAAACCATATTGTTGGTTATAGCCGCACTTGTAGCGCTTTTAACCTGGGTGGTTCCTTCAGGAAAATACGACAACCTGTCGTACAGCGCCACCGACAACACTTTTATTCGAAAAAGTTTGGATACATCTATCGTGATTCCTGCCAACCAGGCTGCTTTAGATCAACTTAACATTAAAATTCCTTTAAAAAAATTTACGGATGGTGCCATCACAAAACCCATAAGCATTCCAAATACCTACAAAGAAACAGCCGCAAATTCGCAAGGTTTTTTTGAGTTTGTGCAGTCGCCCATTAAAGGAATTATCGCGGCTTCAGACATCATATTTTTGGTGTTAATTATTGGCGGACTGATAGGTATTATGAGCTTAACCGGCGCTTTCGATGCCGGGATTTTTTGGCTGGTGAATAAACTTAAAGGCAAAGAATATATTTTAATCATTCTTACCACCACTTTGGTGGCTTTGGGCGGAACCACTTTTGGTTTTGCTGAAGAAACGTTGGCCTTCTTCCCTATTTTAATTCCCGTATTTATCGCCGCAAAATATGACGCCATGGTTGGACTGGCCTGTATTTTTTTGGGTACTTCAATTGGGACAATGTGTTCAACCATAAATCCGTTTTCAACCATCATCGCTTCTGATGCCGCCGGCATCAACTGGACAACCGGACTTGAAGGAAGAATTTTGATGTTTATCATTTGTATAACAATCAGTATTCTTTACATTTTACGGTACGCAAAAAGCGTAAAGAAAGACCCGACAAAGTCGCTAATTTATGATCAAAAAGAAGCTATGGAATCCCATTTTGGCCAACTTTCCAAAGGAGAAATAGTTCCCTTAACCAACAAACTTAAACTCATATTGTTTGTGTTTGCAGCCTGTTTCATTGTGATGATTATCGGCGTTGCGCTGCTCGACTGGTGGTTTATAGAAATGACTTCAATATTTTTAGTCGGTGCCATAGCCATCGGTTTTATCGCCAAAATAAACGAATCCGATTTTGTCAATGCATTTTCAAAAGGTGCAGGAGAATTGTTGGGCGTTGCCTTTATCATCGGAATTGCCCGCGGCGTTTCTATATTAATGGATGACGGCCTTATTAGCGATACCGTGCTGTACAATGCCAGTGCACTCACCGAAGGCATGAATAAAGGCGAGTTTGTGAATTCACTGTTATTTATCTATAATGGCTTGTCGTTTTTTATTCCTTCATCTTCAGGAATGGCGGTGCTTACCATGCCTATTATTTCGCCTTTGTCAGATACCGTTGGCATTGGCAGGGAATTTATTGTGAATGCCTACCAATACGGCATGGGTTTGTTTGCCATCATCAATCCAACCGGACTTATATTGGCCTCGCTTGCCATTGTAAAAATTGGTTTTGACAGATGGATAAAATTTGTGATGCCTTTGGTGGTTGTCCTGATTTTGGTAACCATGATTATGCTGACTATTTCTGTTTATTAATTTAAAAGAAATATGAAAAAAATTGCAATCACAACAATTCTTTTAATGGTTTTTAGCTGCTTTATCAATTGCAGCAGCGATGACAACCAATCCGATGGAGAAATTATTAAGGCAACTGCCGCTATTTCCACTTCAGAAATATACACTTATAATTTAGGCAGTTTTGGTGATGAGGAAGGAGCTTCTATTGAAAAGCAAGCTGAAAATTTTGAAATTAGCAAGTTGGAAAGGAACTTTCCTTCCGGAGAAATTATTTACACTTATAAGCCCAAATCCGGTTTTGTCGGGACCGATTATGTTGAGCTAAAAATAAGCAGAGGTTCAAACGGGGCAAGTCCAAACACAAATATCAGCATCCTAAAAATAACGATTAAGGTCGCCTCATAATTTTATTTTAAACTTCTGGCAATTGCCCTAATTTTTCTTATTGTGCACTACTTTTGAATAATAACGAAGTATTTTAAACGTATTGAAGTTGGTGGTAAACTACGGGGTAAACAACAAATTGGTCTGGCCAATTCATTCGATTTCTAAATAAGACTGTAAATTTAAAAACAAATGAAAGGCGTTTTAACCATTTTGCTGCTGGTATTGTCGAACACATTTATGACCCTTGCCTGGTATGGCCACCTCAAATTTGCCGAATGGAAATGGTTCAATAAATTAGGGCTGATTTCCATTGTTTTAATCAGTTGGGGCATCGCCTTATTTGAATATTCTTTCCAGGTTCCGGCCAACAGAATTGGCTTTCGGGGCAATGGCGGTCCGTTTTCTTTGCTGCAATTAAAAATGATTCAGGAAGTGATTACGCTGGTTGTTTTTGCCGCTTTTTCGCTCATTGCCTTCAAAACAGAAACTTTCAGGCTCAACCATATTATCGCATTTGTCTTTCTCATTCTTGCCGTTTATTTTATGTTTAAAAAGTAAATCCGACTTATTTTGGGCGTTCCCTTTCAGGTCGGGTTTTTCGTTTCAATCTTTTTTTCGGTGAAAAACCTCAAAAAAGGATTTTCACTTCAACCCCTAACGCAAATTGAACTGCAATTTTAGCAAAAAACGTTCAAATTAACTTTGATTTTTACTATTTTTGGTACTTAAAGGTAATTTTTTGGACAAACTTCCAAAATCGCAAAATCCTTGATGTTTAAATAATAAATAAATGCTCAATAGACTGTTTTTTGGACTCATCATCACTTTTATTTTTACGGGCTGTACCATTCAGGCGCAGAAAGTTTCCGTTGCGGCAGCTTCCGATTTAAAATTTGCATTGGATTCCATTATTTTGGTTTATCAAAAACAACATCCATCAGAAAAAATTCAGGTAACCTATGGTTCTTCAGGGAAGTTTTTTGAACAAATTCAATATGATGCACCTTTTGATCTTTATTTTTCCGCAGATGTCAGCTATCCAAAAAAATTAAAAGAACAAGGATTTGCCATTTCTGAGGTAAAAACTTATGGCATCGGCCGGATTGTCATCTGGAGCAAAAATAGCAATCCAAATGTTGAAAAAATGAACGCCTTGCTGAATCCAAAATTGAATAAAATAGCCATCGCAAACCCTGATCATGCGCCTTACGGAGAAAAAGCAAAAGAAAGTATGCAATATTATAAAATTTACGATCAGGTAAAAAGCAAGTTTGTGTATGGTGAAAATATTTCCCAAACCGCCCAGTTTGTGCAGCTTGGCGCCGCCGATATCGGGATTATAGCCTTGTCTTTGGCATTATCACCCACGATGAAGAAAGCCGGCGGCAACTATTATGTGATTCCCGAAAAATCGCACCAGCCACTGGAACAAGGTTATGTTGTTTTGAAACACGCCAAAAACAATCCTAATGCCCTAAAATTTTATAATTTTGTGGCAACACCAACCGCCATCGCAATTTTAACACATTTTGGTTTTACCCAAAAAACAACGTAAATTTTAATGAACATACTCAAAGGAAATATCACAAATATTCAGGGAAGCGAATCGCTTTCTTTGGTTAAAATTGCCGTCGGAAGCACCACTTTTACGGCAATCATTATTGATACGCCAGAATCCGAAGTTTATTTTAAAATCGGGAATACGGTGAATGTGTATTTTAAGGAAACCGAAGTGATTATCGCCAAAAATGAACCGTTGAATATCAGCATTCAGAATAAAATTCTCTGTAACATTGAGTCCATAAAACGAGGAGAAATTTTAAGCGAACTGCATTTGAGTTTTGGGGAATTTACCATTAAATCCCTGATCACCACAAATGCCGTAAAAACACTAAATTTGAAAAATGGTGATGCTGTTTTGGCATTGATAAAAACAAACGAAGTAAGTTTATCGCCCAATGATTGATTTAGCACCTTTATGGCTTACCGCCGAACTGGCCTTGATTACGACCGCTATTTTGCTGGTGGTTTCCTTGCCGCTATGTTACTGGCTCGCCTTCACCAAATTCAAATTTAAGTCCGTTGTGGAAGCCATTGTGAGTTTGCCTCTGGTATTGCCGCCATCGGTTTTGGGTTTCTATTTACTGGTTGCTTTCAGTCCGCAAAATGCCTTCGGGGAATT
>DATIRG010000247.1:0-12777 GCA_035470005.1 Lutibacter sp.
CCCAACAACAATTGTTTCATATTTTTTGCAAAAACCTGAATGGCGGCATCATCGGCTTTTTCCTTTGCTAAATTTAACCTTTCATTTGCCAATGCAGGAAAAAGTAACCGTTTATATGCATCTTGAATCGCCATTTTTATATGAACTGCACAATCATTTTTTGAATTAATGATTCGATCTTCTCTTTTAGCAATGATTTTTTCATCATCTATTTCGATTTTCAAACGAATAAACCCTTCGTTTTCTGCACGCAAAATGGCCAGCAAACGATGGGAAGGGCAGCGACTTAACGGTTCTGAAAAATCAAAATAATCACGATATTTTTGGGCCTTTTCATCTTCGGCCTTTGTTTTTATGACAGCGGTAAAAATAACCGCAAACTTTTCCAATTGATAGCGAATGCTGTTTCTGATGTCGGTTCGTTCATTGATCCACTCAGCAATTATATGTTGTGCGCCTTCAAAAGCAGTCTCTATGGTTTCAACTTCTTTATTTAAATATTTTAAAGCAATGGAATTAAGGTCTGTGGCACGCTGTCCCATCATAATTTTCGCCAAAGGCTCCAAACCTTGATTTCGCGCAATTTCGGCTTTTGTTTTTCGCTTTTTCTTAAAAGGAAGGTAGATATCTTCCAAGGTGATTAAATCATTGGCCTCAATAATTTTCGCATTCAATTCATCGGTTAAAACTTCTTGGGCAGTTAATTCTTTAATGATGGCAGTTTTGCGCTTTTCCAAAACTTCAAATTGTAATTTATACTTCACAATTTCTCCAATTTGCACTTCGTCCAAATCGCCAGTCATTTCCTTTCTGTAACGTGAAATAAAAGGAACTGTACAATCTTCGGTTAACAATTGAACCGTATTTTGAATTCCTTTTTCCGGAAGATTGGTAAAGGATTTTATGTAATGTAGTAGTTGCATTTTGCTTTTAGTTTTCAGTGGACAGTTTCAGTTTACATTAAACGCAACTGTTTAAATGATCATATTAAGACTAAAATATTCACCCTGAACTTCTTTAGGGATTTTGCTAAATATGGTGAGATGCTGAAACAAGCCTACCTGCCGGCAGGCAGGTTCAGCACGACATTTGAAAAAAATTAGTAACAATTACTAACTTATCTGCGTTCCATTGGCAACAGCATCATTTTCAGGTTCAATAAATGCCAGTTTGCCGTCGGGCGTGTTGGTCATTAATATCATTCCTTGACTTTCAATGCCTTTTAAAATTCTTGGCGCCAAATTTACCAAAACCGTCACTTTTTGTCCGATGATGTCTTCAGCATTAAAACTTTCCGCGATACCAGAAATAATGGTGCGGATATCAATGCCCACATCAACTTTCAATTGCAATAATTTTTTGGTTTTCGGAACTTTTATGGCTTCAATAATGGTTCCTACCCTGATATCCAATTTTGTGAAATCATCAAATTCGATGGTTTCCTTTTGGGGTTCAACCTCATTATTATCGGAAATATTCTCAAGTTTGGTTGCTTCTAACCTGTCCAGTTGCTTCTGAATTTCGTCATCTTCAATTTTCGCAAACAACAATTCTCCTTTGCCAATTTGATGGTTAATAGGCAGTAATTCATCTTTGTCTTCAACATCGTTCCAAGTCAATTCATTGGCGCCAATATTGAGGATTTTTTTTAATTTTTCTGAAGTAAACGGCAAAAAAGGTTCGCTTACTATGGCCAAAGCGGTCGCAATTTGCAAGGCAACATACATCACCGTTTTTACGCGTTCTTCATCAACCTTAATCATTTTCCAAGGTTCTTCATCAGCCAAATATTTGTTTCCCAATCGCGCTAAATTCAGCAACTCCTGCGAAGCTTCCCTAAATCGGTAACGATCGATGGAATTGCCAATAATGGAAGGAAATTTGTGCATTTTTTCCAAAGTTTCATTGTCAATATCAGAAAACTCATTGGGTTCAGGAACAATGCCGTTGTAATATTTTTCGGTTAAAACCACTACCCTGTTGATGAAATTACCAAAAATGGCCACCAACTCATTGTTATTTCTTGCCTGAAAATCTTTCCAGGTAAAATCGTTGTCCTTTGTTTCAGGCGCATTGGCCGTTAAGGCATAGCGCAACACATCTTGTTTATTTGGAAAATCTTCCAAATATTCGTGCAGCCAAACCGCCCAGTTTTTTGAAGTGGATATTTTATTGCCTTCCAAATTTAAAAACTCATTTGCAGGCACATTTTCTGGCAAAATATACGTGCCTTCAGCTTTTAACATTGCAGGAAAAATAATGCAATGAAACACAATATTGTCTTTGCCAATAAAATGATTCAGTTTTGTGTCTTTGTCTTTCCAATAAGGCTCCCAGTCTTTTCCTTCACGCGCCGCCCATTCTTTGGTAGATGAAATGTAGCCAATAGGCGCATCAAACCAAACATACAAAACTTTTCCCTCCGCATTTTCAACCGGCACCGGAATTCCCCAATCCAAATCGCGCGTTACCGCTCTTGGTTTCAATCCGTCGTCCAACCACGATTTCACTTGCCCCAATACATTGGCTTTCCAGTCGTTTTTATGGCCTTCCACTATCCATTCACGCAACCATTTTTCATATTTTTCCAAAGGCAAATACCAATGTTTTGTCATTTTCTTTGTAGGAACATTGCCTGTAATGGCCGATTTCGGATTGATTAAATCGGTTGCATTATGACTTGTGCCGCATTTTTCGCATTGGTCTCCGTAGCTTTCTTCGTTGCCACATTTTGGGCAAGTTCCAACCACAAACCTGTCGGCCAAAAACTGGTTTGCTTCTTCATCATACAATTGTTCGCTGGTTTCTTCAATAAATTTTCCTTCATCATACAACTTTCTAAAAAATTCAGAAGCTGTTTTATGATGAATTTCTGCGGAAGTACGAGAATAATTATCAAAAGAAATTCCGAAATCTTCAAAAGATTTTTTAATGATGGCGTGGTATTTATCCACCACATCCTGTGGAGAAACGCCTTCTTTTTTAGCTTTAATGGTAATAGGAACGCCGTGCTCATCCGACCCGCAAATGTAAATTACGTCGTTTCCGGTCATACGCAAATATCGTGCGTAAATATCTGCGGGAACATAAACACCCGCCAAATGGCCAATATGAACCGGGCCGTTGGTGTAAGGCAATGCTGCCGTAATGGTATATCTTGTTGCCTTAACGGCAGGACTTTTGGAATTGCTCATCAAAATTTGTTTAAGAGCCACAAAAATAAGGATTGTTTGTCAGAAAAGTGAAAAGTTGATTCGGTTTTCGTAATTTGCAGTATGTTTTATTAAATTTAAGTATGATTCATCCCAGCTATTTGCAAAAAGGCGATATTGTTGCCATTGTTTCCACAGCCAGAAAGATAACTTCTGATAAAATAATTCCTGCTATCAAATTATTGGAAAAATGGGGATTGCAAGTAATTATTGGAGAAACTATTGGCTCAGAAGAAAATCAATTTTCTGGTTCTGATGAAAAAAGAATTGCAGATTTTCAACAACAATTGGACAACCCAAAAGTCAAGGCGATTTGGTGTGCAAGAGGCGGTTATGGCACTGTTCGGCTTATAGATAAACTTGATTTTTCGGCATTTAAAAAACAACCTAAATGGATTATTGGCTATTCCGACATTACGGTTTTACACAGCCACATCCATAATTTCGGGATTGAAACATTGCACGCCACAATGCCTATAAATATTGAAAGCAACAGTCAGCAAACTTTAGAATCTTTGAAAAAGAGCCTCTTCGGAAAAAATTTATCCTATGAAGTCTCGGCTGATGAAAAAAATAAATCAGGAAATGCTTCGGGTGAGCTTGTAGGCGGAAATTTATCGGTTTTATATAGTTTGATGGGAAGCAATTCATCCATAAAAACTGACGGTAAAGTTCTTTTTATCGAAGATTTGGATGAATATTTATATCATATCGACAGAATGTGCATCAACCTGAAGCGAAACGGTTATTTCGAAAATTTAAAAGGGTTGGTGGTTGGTGGAATGACTGATATGCACGACAATGAAATTCCTTTTGGAAAAACTGCGGAAGAAATTATTTTAGATTGCGTTTCGGAATATGATTTTCCGGTGATTTTCAATTTTCCTGCCGGGCATTTGGATGATAACCGCACGATGATTTTTGGGCGAAAAGTAACTTTAGACGTTGGCGAGATTAAAAGCAAAATCACGTTCATGTAAAAGAAAATAATCAAAACTTAACCTCACTAACGCTAAGAAAAATCACAATAAAAAAATGGCTAAACACAACGAATTAGGGGAATTGGGTGAAGATCTTGCCGTGGAAGAACTCGAAAAAAACGGCTATGAAATTGTGGAACGCAATTGGCGCTACAAAAAAGCGGAAATAGACATTATTGCGCGAAAAAATGAGGTCTTGGCCATTGTTGAAGTAAAAACTCGTTCATCGGATTATTTTGGTGATCCGCAGGATTTTGTGAATACAAAAAAAATTAAAATGTTGGTGGAAGCCGTTAATGAATATGTTAATTCAAAAGATCTGGACGTTGAAGTACGCTTTGATATTATTGCCATTATTATCAACCAAAACAAACTTACCCTTGAGCATCTTGAAGATGCTTTTTTTCATTTTTAACTAACTTTTCTATATTTCTAAAGCTATTTTTTATTTTGATTTCAATTAAAATTTAAACTCCATTTTATAAGATTTAAAAACTAACCTAAACCAAACAGTTATTCACAAATAAATACTATCCTGTTTTAAAAAATAAATAAAAATGATTGTTTTATGAACGTAGGTTCATTATATTTGTACTCAAATCATATAAATTGTATTTTTTATTTTAACAAATGGCCAGACCTGAAAAAAATAGGACAATCTCCCAACCACCTCTAATGAAAGGTTTTAAACCATTTGGAATACCTCGGTGTAAAGTTGAATTCATTACATTAACTTACGAAGAGTATGAAAGTTTGCGATTGGTAAATTATGAAAATATTCAACAAAAGGAAGCTGCTGTTTTAATGAATATTTCCAGACCAACACTTACCCGAATTTACAATAAAGCATTAAAAGCTATAGCAAAGGCATTTGTTGAAGGAAAAGCAATTTTAATTGAAGGAGGAAATTACGAGTTTAGACAAGATTGGTACAGATGCAAAAAATGCCACAAACTAATTGAAAATGATAAAAACCAAACTAATTGTGAGAATAAGAAAGATTGCCATCCAAATGAATTAATAAATTTAAATAATTAATAAAATTTTAAAAATGAAAAAAATAGCAGTACCTGTTGACATAAATAATCAAATAGAAGACCATTTTGGACATTGTGATCATTATGAAATTTTTACTATTTCCAATGAGAACAAAATTGTTAAAATTCAAACTTTAGAAACAGCGCAAGGATGTGGGTGTAAATCTAACATTTCAAATATTTTAGCAGAAAATGGAATAACCATTATGCTTGCCAGTAGTATTGGGGATGGGGCAATTAATGTCCTTAATCAATGTAATATTGAAGTAATAAGAGGTTGTTCAGGAGAGACAACAGAAATTGTTAACAAATATCTTAAAGGAAAAATTATTGACAGCGGTGAAAGCTGTTTACATCATGAAGATAAGCATTCACAAGTTCATCAATGCAGTCATCACTAAAATTTATTTTAAGAAAAGTCCTAAAAATTTACTTCTA
This sequence comes from Lutibacter sp., assembly GCA_035470005.1. GTDB lineage: Bacteria > Bacteroidota > Bacteroidia > Flavobacteriales > Flavobacteriaceae > Lutibacter. The sequence goes on from DATIRG010000247.1 coordinate 5,668, forward strand.
AATTTTGAGGACTTTTCTTTTATTTTGAAAATACACTTCCAAGAAAATAAGCCTTTACAGCTTCAAAATTCAATGGTTTTGCAATAATTTTCTTATCCTTATCGAGGATGAAATAGGTGGGTGTTAATTCAATTTTGTATTCTTTGGCCATCGCATTTTCCCATTTTTGCAATCCTAAAATGTTCGTCCACGTTGTTAATTTTTTGGCAAATGGCACATAGTCTTTATTATTGTCTTCCAAAGCCACCGCAACCACGTGCAATGCAGAATTGCCAAGGGAAAATTCATACAATTTAGGAATTTCCTGTAAACAATGAGAACACGTGGTGCTCCAAAAAACCAAAACGTAATTTTCGGAACCGCTTACATTCAACTGGCTCAATTTTTTTTGCACGCCATTTTCTTCCCAAGTAATTTCCGGCGCCTTGTTTCCAATGGCCAATTTTATTTTTGATTGCATTTCGTCAACAAGCGCTTCGTCTATAAAATTTGCAGGTAATTTGGTGTAAAATTCATAAATCACAAAACGGGCCATAGCCATATTTTCAAATTGCTCAAACGCATAAATTAAGGAAATTAAAATATCACTTTTTACTTCATCATTGGTGCCGATTTTTTGCATCAATTCATTTATGGCATTTTTATACAAGGCATTTTGAACCTCAACATCATCAGAAACATTTAAATAAAACACATATTCAATGGCTTTTTCTCCAAAAAAAGTGGCGTTCATCAATACACGATTGTCGAAGTTGGTGAAATCGAAATAATGTTGTTTTACGCTGTTTAAATATTCCTGCGGTGAGGTAAAAAGCGCCGGAGCAAAATACTTTTGGGTCGCTTTTATAAAATGATTTGCCAATTTGCCTTCCGTTTTTTCTTCGTATTGATTTTGAATATTGGCATAATCGCGCAATGTTTTTTTGTATAAATCAATGGTAATTTCATCCTGCTTTTTGTCCTTCAACCCAAAAAACACAATTTGCAAAGAATCCAATTTTTGCTGCACCTTCAAAGTTTCAAACAAATAATTGGTAAATGCTTTATTTTCTTCGGAAGTTAAAAATTCCACAGAATTGGAAAGGTTGCGTGAGTCAAATTTCAGCGAAGCATTTTCCTCGTTAAAAAGAAAATCAACAAAACCAAAAACTTCCGGAGTAAAAGACAACCGATACATTCCTGGCTCAGTTCCCTTCGGAATCTCCAGTTTAAATTGGTCATTGTCTATTTTTGAGTTTGAAATATATACTTGTTTCGTTCCTTTTAACTGATATAAAATAACCCTGGTTACCAAATCGTTTTCGGGACTCACGATTCCCGTAATTGAATTCTGGCTTTGAACGCCCAATGAAATAAATAAAAGCGCTATCCATATTTTTTTAAACATCTTCATTTTTTTGAATTATTTATTCATAAATCACGCCAAAAGTAACTATTTTTATACCGAATGCCCAATTAAAATAGTTCAATTTCGAATCGGCATCAGTTCCATAAATATTTGAATTTTTGATGTTATGGAAAGTTGCGTTAGGGATTGAAGCAGAAATACTTTTTATTGGTTTTTTATCAAGAAAAAGATTGCCGCAGAAAGCCCGACCACTTTTTCTGTGGGTAAGCCCGCAGAAAAAGTAGTAACGCCCAACGAAAAAGTTGGGCAAGCTAAAAAATATAAATTTTATACCTAACTCATGAATTTTGACCATAAAATAATCTGGATTACCGGCGCGTCATCGGGTATTGGAAAATCATTGGCGCTGACGCTTTCAAAACAGCAAACAAAATTAATTCTCTCTTCACGAAATGAAAACGAATTAAATTCGGTAAAAAATGCCTGCGAAAATCCTGAAAACGTGCAAGTTTTACCGCTCGATTTGGAAAATTATATGAGTTTGGCCGTTAAAGTTGACGAGGCATTGAAGCTATTTGGTGGTGTTGATGTGCTTTTTAACAACGGCGGTGTCAGTCAGAGGTCATTCGCAAAAGACACCGCAATGGAAGTAGACAAACGCATTATGGGTGTAAATTATTTAGGAACGGTGGCGCTTACAAAAGCTTTATTACCTCATTTTATTGAAAAAAATAGCGGTCATTTTGTGGTAATTACAAGTATTGTGGGTAAAATTGGCACGCCGTTGCGTTCATCTTACGCCGCTTCAAAACACGCATTGCACGGATTTTTCGACAGTTTGCGGGCAGAAGTTTACCAAAATAATATTAAAGTCACGCTTGCCTGTCCGGGATTTGTGCAAACCAATGTGTCCCTAAATGCATTGACAGCTAATGGAACGCCCCAAAATAAAATGGACAGCGCCACCAAAAACGGATTAACGCCTGAAGTGTTTGCCGAAAAATTATTAAAAGCGGTTCGGCTAGAAAAAGAGGAAGTTTATATTGGCGGATTTAAAGAAAAACTGGCAGTTTATGTAAAACGGCTGTTTCCTAAATTGCTGTCGAAAATGATTCGAAAATTGGCGGTCACCTAAATGAGTTCGTTTTTTTTAAAATACAACACAATTGCCTCTTTCATCAACACAGTTTGCTCTCCCGATTTTAGCGGAGGCAACTCTTCCAACACTTTATAATGCGGCCAGCCGTCGTTGTCGAAAAAGTCAAATTCATAGTAGCCAAAGGGCTCCAGCAAACGGCAAATTGCGATGTGCATTAAATTTAATTTATCGTCCTTTTTAAATTCTTTGGCACCTTGTCCCAATTCCTGGACCCCAATTAAATAAATAATCGCATCTAAATTCAGCACTTCTCCTTCGCTAAAAGTGGTGGATAATATATTGAGAACTTGGTCCCAATCTTCTTTTAAATTTTGATCTCTTGACATTCTGATTTTTTAGTTAGTATGCAAATATACAAATCGATTCATGTATATTTACAAAAATCATCCTATGAATTCATTTGATATTATCATTGTGGTACTTTTGTTATTTGGTTTTATCAGAGGCTTGTTTAAAGGTTTATTTCTTGAAATTGCTTCATTTATTGCCTTAATTGCAGGGATTTATGGCGCTATGCATTTCTCTCATTTTATCAAAAATATTTTGGTTCCGCGTGTCACTTGGGAAGAAAAATACATCACACTCGTTTCATTTGCCATCACATTTATTGTTATTGTATTGGTTATTACTTTGATAGGAAAACTGTTTACAAAAATTGCTGATTTTGCGAGTTTGGGTATTTTAAACAAGTTGCTTGGAGGCATTTTCGGTACTTTAAAAATTGGGTTTGTTTTAAGTCTTATTTTCTTGATTTTCGGTAAATTGAACAATAAAATTCCGCTTTTATCAGCTGAACAACAAGAAAGTGCTATTTTATATGAGCCCATAAAAAATCTGGCGCCAAACATATTTCCTGAGTATGTGAAAGTTGAAGAAAATGAAAATGAAAAAATTCATGAAGTGATTTTTCAAAAATAAACTTTAAATCTCCTTAATATCGGCGGTATTTACCCAGCCAATTTTACCGTCGGCTATTTTTATTTTTTTCCAGTTTGAAAGTGCATCCAAAATAGTCACTTTAGTTCCTTCATGAAGTTCAAAAACGGTCTCACCATCTAAAGACGGAGAATTTTTTATCTCGCTTTTTGAAGAAAAAACTATGGCATTGCTGCTTTTTTGTGTGGTTTCAAAGTTGCTGTAAGCAAAAATAACGGTGACTGCCATCACAAAAACGGCAAAAATAGTAATGTTAAAATAAAATATTTTTCTTTTTGGAGCATCTGAAAAATAATACAACAAAAATAGCACTGCTGCTAAAAACGAAGCGATTACCGCTAAAATAGCCCAAGTATTGTAGGTTAATTTTTGAATTACATTTGAAGAAAATCGCTGTAAAAATGTTTTAGGCAAATCTTCAATAATATCAATGGTCATTCGTTTTGCAAAAACCAAATTATTTGAGGCATCCTGGTGCATTGGATTTAGTTTTAGGGCCTTTTCATAATAATAAATAGAAGGCGCCACTTTGTTTAATTTATAATAGCTATTCCCTAAATTAAAAAACAAATCATCCGATTCCAGTCCGCTTTTTTCAATGTTCAAATAGACTTCAATGGCTTTGGTATATTGTCCGTTTTTGTAGAAATCATTAGCCTTTGAAAACAATTCGCCGGAGGTTTGCGCGATGGAAATACTCCCAATCATTAACGCCAAAATAAAAATAAATCTCTTCATCATCTTAAAGCTGTTTATCAATTTCGGTTAATATTTCCACTGTTTTTTCGTACTCATTTTTCATCATAACATCAGTTGTTGGCGTGTAACGCGCAAAATCACAATCGTTTAATACCGTTATAAATTGTTTAATTGTGTTATCGTCAACCCCTTTATCCTGCAACAATTCCGAAATTTTTTCTTTGGATATTTCAGAAGTTTCAATCTGAAGTTTAGCTTTTAAAAAGTTGTGAAGTGCTTTTTCCAAAGCGATGTAAAATGCTTCTTTTTTACCCAATTGTTTTTTGGCTTCCGACAAATATTTTCGGGCCAATCTGTTGGCATTTCGAATTTTATTTCCAAAAATATCTCCAGCGCGTTTTGCGCGTTTCTTACCGATGAGTATGCCAATTGGAATCGCTAAAAACGGCAGCAACAACAATAAATAAAATTCGGTTGAATGCAAAAAATCCTTTTTTACAGCGGGTTTTAGATTCGTTTCCAGGGCAATAAATCTAAAATTATTTCCATTGGAAACTACATTTTTTTTGAAAGAAGCGCTGTCGCCTCCGGTTGAAACCAATTCTTTACCATCGGTAACCTCCACAAAAACGGCTTCAGCCAAAACGGTGTAATATTTCTCATCTTTCGGATTGAAATAAGAAAATGAAACTTCCGGAATTTTATATTTTCCCTTAAACTGCGGAACAACCGTATAGGCATCAGAAATAGATCCGCGCAAACCGTTTAACGAAGTTACCACATCTTCTTTGTGTTCCGGCGTATAAGCTTCCAGTTCGGCCGGTGTGACTATTTTTGGGATTTCAAATAATTTTAAATTACCGCTTCCTTTTACTTCAACTTTTATTTGCGCTGCATCGTTGGATTTCAACACATTTTTATCGGCCGAAATACTGAACATAAAATCGCCCACGGCACCCGAAAAACCCTCAGGTTTCCCTTCTTCGGGCAAGGCTTTTACCCTTACTTTTCTGATGGCTGATTCTGTGGCATAACTGATATTTCTGGTAATCATATTTCCAAAAAAATCACCTCTTCCGGTTGGAATCCCCACTGAAAAGTCCATTTTCATCGGTTCAATGATTAATTCGCCTGAACGTTGCGGAATGAGCACGGCTCTTTTAAGGACCAAAAACCGATAATCCTCACCATTGTATTTCCCGTTTTGAGCATTCAAATCCGTAACTTCAATATCCTGGTTCCAAAAACCATTGTACTGTGGAGATTCGCTCACGCGCCAATCGTTTACACTGATATTTGGACTTACAAATAATTTATAAACCACGTAAATTCCTTCACCAACATACGGGTTTAAGTTAGAAACTTCGGCTACCAAATGGATGTTTTGCTGTGCAATATATTCAGGATTATTTGGATCTTTTGGGATTTCTATAGCTGCTGATACCGTTAATTTAATGGCATTTGACTTTACAATTTCATTATCATATTCAATGGTGGCCGATTCAATGATAAATTCACCTTCTCTTTTTGGTTCAAGAATATAAATGTAGGTTTGAGAATAGCTTGCTTTTCCGTTAATCCAGGATTGGCTTACGGATGAACTTGGGCCACCCACCACTTTAAAATCGGCAAATGAAGGCGGCTTAAAATTATCTGCACCTTGCTTATCAACAGAAAACTCAATTCTAAAGCGCTGGTTTAACCCCAAATTGGTTTTACTCACAGAAGTTTTAAACTCCACCTGAGCCAAAATCAATTGGGAAGCAAACATTAAAATGGTAACTATGTAAAACTTTGCACTTTTCATTTTTTTACCAGTCCTTTTCGTTTTTAATTTTTTGTCCTCTTGCTTTTTGAGCATTTAGTTTTTTTTGCGTTTTATTTTCTTCATTATTCATGGCCTCCAGCAATTGCTTCATTTGTTCGGGCGACAACTGATTTGGTCTTGGTTTCTGATTTTGATTTTGCGGATCTTCTTTGTCTTTTTTAGGATCGCCTTTTTCATCTTCCTTATCTTTTCCTTTATCCTGTTCTTTATCTTTATCTTCGCCCTCTTTGTCTTTTTGGTCTTTATTCTTATCGTCTTTATTGTCGTCTTTTTTATCTTTATTGTCCTTGTTGTCTTTGTCTTGTTGATCTTTCAATAATTTCTGAGCCATTGCCAAGTTGTAACGCGTTTCTTCATCTTTGGAATTATTGCGCATCGAATTTTTATAGGCATCCACGGCTTTGTCGTATTGCTTTTCTTTCATAAAGGAATTTCCCACATTGTGAAAAATTTCGGCCTTGCTCATTTTGTTCGGCGCTATTTTATCAGCCAAATCATATTGAAAAATCGCCTCTTTATTTTTGTTTTGCTGATAGATGGTGTTTCCCAAATTATAGGAAGCTTTTGCATAATTCGGGTTTTTATCCAACGCCTTTTTATACGCAATTTCAGCCTCTTCGAATTTTAGCTCATTGTATAATTCATTTCCTTCCCTTACATCTTTTCGTGCTTCCCGCTCCAAGTCTTTTGGACTTTTTTGTTGAGAAAACATCAAAGATGTAATTCCTAAAAATATGATGAAAATGCTATTTTTCATTGAATAAATTTAATTTTTGAATCCATTTTGTTTTCTTTTCAAGCAATGTTACGTCAATAATTAACAACAATAATCCGATGCCAACGAACCACTGAAACTGATCTTCGTAATCTGAAAATTGCTTGGTTTCAAATTCACCTTTTTCGGCATTTTCCAAAACCTCTTGAATTGTTTCTATGGTTTCCTGCGTTTTATTTCCGTTGATGTATTTTCCGTTTCCTGTTGCGGCAAGGTCTCTTAAAATCTGCTCATTCAGTTGGGTAACAACCACTGTTCCTTCATTGTTCTTTTTATATGCAACAACCCTTCCGTTTTCTCTTATTGGAATTGGGCCTCCTTTTGCGGTTCCAATGCCCACGGTATATATTTTTATTCCTTTTTCT
>DATIRG010000248.1:0-2684 GCA_035470005.1 Lutibacter sp.
AAGCAAAGGTGTTTTGGATTTGTTGATAAAGCATTGTTTTTTATTTATGGATTAACAGCAGCCATTGCCGGGCTTGCAACAATCCGGTTTCCTCGCAAAAACGGTGATACTGAATATTCCAGTATCGGAATTTTTAAATGAAGCAATTTCGGCTTCGTCCAGATAATTTTTTAAAATATCATCGGGAAGCAAAATAGATTTCTCTTTCTGAATTTTTATATCAGTAAAACCGCTTTCAGCAATTAAATTTATGTAGGTTTCTTTTTGAATGGCGCCGGAAACACAGCCTGCATACATTTCAGCTTCTTCGGCAAGTGCAGGAGGTAAATCTCCAACCAAAACCACATCAGAAATGCTAAAATGTCCGCATGGTTTTAATACCCTAAGTATTTCCTGGAAAACCGCTTTTTTATTGGGAACCAAATTAAGTACACAGTTGCTTACAACCACATCCGCCACATTCGATGTTAGCGGTAGTTTTTCTATATCACCCAATCTGAATTCCACATTGTTGAATCCTCTTTTTTCTGCGTTTTCACGTGCTTTTTCTATCATAATTGGCGTAAAATCAACACCAATTACTTTCCCTTTTTCACCTGTTTGCGCCCGGGCAACAAAACAATCATTACCGGCGCCGCTTCCTAAATCCAACACGGTATCGCCTTCTTTAATCAAAGCGAATGCAGTTGGAAGCCCGCAGCCCAAGCCTAAATCGGCATCCGGATTGTACCCTTCAATGGATTCATAACTATCGCTCATAATATTGTACACTTCTGTTGAGCAACCTCCTGATCCGCAGCAAGAAGCCTTATTTTCATTTTGATCTTGTAAGGCAATTTCACTGTATTTTTGTTTTACCAAATCCTTTAATTCTTTGTCTGATTTCATGTGTAAGTGTTTTATAATTTAAAATGATTTTTTAAATAACGTTGTTAACAACATAGGCTTTTTGCGTTGCTATCCTGATCTAAAAATGACGTAAAAATTTCTTTGGAAGTTTCCCAAACTTCTTCATTAATGCAATAGCAAACGCTGGTGCCTTCCACATTTCCTTTGATCAATCCCAAATTTTTAAGTTCTTTTAAATGTTGTGAAATGGTTGGCTGTGCCAATCCGATTTCAGCAACCAAGTCACCGCAAATGCAGGCGTTCATTTTGAATAGTTGTTGTAAAATGGCCACTCTGGCAGGGTGTGCAAAGGCTTTTGCAATGTTGGCTATTTGATTTTGTTCTTCAGAAAACTTCTCCGATTTTGTGATTCCCATATTGCTTTATTAGTTTATTGCAATATTACGATAAATAGAGAAGCCTGCAACTATTTTTATGAATTTTTTTTGTAGGATTTAGTAGATTAATGATATTCAGAATCGCGTAATGAAAAAAGTATGCAGTTTCTGCAGTAATTTCTGTAGAAATTAGTTGTTATATGCTATCCGGCATTTTAAGAAAAAGAAATCAAAAAATGCCAGCCGCATTGCTTATAAATTTGTGGTGAGGTTATTAAGCCGCTTTTTTCGATTTTCTGTAAAGGAAAGAGTTATATAATTTTCTTTTGGCAAAATTTGAACGCTGGCCGCTATTTACGAATTTGGTAAAAAGGTTTTGGTTCACACCAAAATATTCGTAAGTGGTTCCGCAGGCAAAAGTAATTTCCAAGAGCATGCTTTTATGATGAAAGTTTTCAATTTTAGATTCGGCAGTTAAATTGGCGTATTCTTTCAAATTGGCCTCTTTAGTTTCGGGTGCAATGCTTACTAAAAAATGATAGCCATCAATAATTTTTGTACTTACGATTCCTGCCTCATGCTTTTTTTCTTCATCCTGAAATTTATCTGGATGCCATTCTTTTACCAGACTTCTATAAGTAGTTTTCAGTTCTTTCAGATCAATTTCTCCTTCTACCTTAAATATTTTTTTGTATTCATTGATACGCTTCATAAATAGTGTTTTCAAATTTCGTGCAAATGTATTCATATTATCTGAATTAATCCTTTCAATTTTAAAATTGAGTAAAATATCTTAATTAACTCAAATACAATTAATTGAAATTAATGGTTCGAAAATAACGGAACATTTACGGTCGGCATCGCACAGACGAAGGAAGGTACTTATTCTGGTAACTTGAAATCCATTGACGCAAATTCATTTCCTATTGTTAAGCAAGCTAATATGGGTATCGGAACCATTACTCCTAACAACAATGTCACCATCTATTTCGATTTGTATGGATTATTAGCTGGAGAAGGCCGAGATATTTTTATTAACCTTTTTTATCGGTTAACAATTATTATTAATTTAAATTTTCTAATAATTGCAAACACGATGTACAAATTCTAAATATGTTGTTGAGTATATTGCAGTACCGAATGATTTCTGTGCGAGGTGTCTGTTGCATATTTTTTTTAGTGACTCCTATTTAGCCCCTTTTTTTTTGGTTTTAAATGGTTTTATTTGGTATTTTGACAAAACGAAAAAGCCCGTAAACATTATATTTACGGGCTTTTGTTGAGATTTGATGTTCTCAAAGCGGAGAAAGAGGGATTCGAACCCCCGGAGGTGTGACCCTCAACAGTTTTCAAGACTGCCGCAATCGACCACTCTGCCATTTCTCCTTTAGCGAGGGCAAATATAGAACCCTTTTTTGTTTTTCTGAAACTTTTTAGTGTTTTTTTTAGGATATTTTT
>DATIRG010000249.1:0-3698 GCA_035470005.1 Lutibacter sp.
CCTTCATAGGTTAAATAATTGTCTTTTAAATGCATACTCGGATTAAAACCTCCTGAAACAGAAAACTCCATTTGCCTTTGTGAAGGAAAATCTTTGGTCACAATATCAATAACTCCACCGGTAAAATCGGCAGGTAAATCAGCGGAAGCAGATTTAACAATCAAAATATTTTCCAGAATATTGGTTGGGAAAATATTCATTTGAATGGTATTTTTATCAGGATCAAGTCCGGGAATATCCATTCCGTTTAATATGGATTTGGTGTATCTGTCTCCCAATCCCCGAACATAAACAAACTTTCCGTCCTGAACAGAAACCCCGGGAACGCTTTTTATGGCAGAAGCAATGTTGCTGGCGCCGGTTTTATTAATGCTCGCAATGGACAAACCATCCATTAAGGTCGCCGATTTCTTTTGATAAAACAACACCGATTCCTCCGTATTTTGTCTGGCTGATGATGTTATCATCACTTCCTTTAACATTACTGAAGAATTTAAAGTGACATTTAAATTGGTTACCTCATTTTTTTTAATGCTTACTCCGGTTATTTCTTTTGATTCATAGCCAATAAATGAAAAAACAATGGTGTAATCACCTTCTTTAAGTTCTAATTCGTAGAGTCCGTCAAAATCTGACGAAGTTCCTTTTTCAGTGCCCTTTACCGAAACATTGGCAAACGCCAGCACATCATTATAATCGCCATCCAAAATTTTTCCCGACACTTTTCCTGTTTGTGCATTTGTCACTTGCATCGCCGCCATTAAACACACAATGATAAGAATCCCTTTTTTTAACATCTTGTTCTTTTATTTATATTATAGAATGAACAAAATGTCCACTGCCTAATTAGGCATATGGACATTTTGTTTAAAAATTTAAATTTATATTAGTAGGCACTTTTTGAAGATGCGTACGTCCAAGAAAAAACTGAAGTGGTTGCGCCAACTGTAGCTGCACTTGCAGAAGCTATTGAAGTTGCATTATTTATGAATTTCACTTCATCACCTGCATTCGCTCCTTCAATTAAATTAGCTACCGTAACACCAACCGGCAAAACAACTTGCCATCCTAAAAATTTAATTCTATTGTTTGCCAATTCAGTTTTAGAATCTGCACCATTAACTTTAACTTTAGATTCAGCAGAAAAACCATAAGCCAACACATTTTTCATAGTAGCAATAAGACCGTCTCTTAAATCGGCATATTTGCTTGAAGTTCCTGCACCTTTCAAGGTTACATTTTCAATAGTATAACCAGCTTCCGTTGCGGCAGAGCCAGCAGGACCATCTAATTCCATAGCACTGTCTGATCCAGTTCCCATAATAACCAAGGCATTTTTTATTGATCCAGACCAAGCTTCGTCAAAATCCAAAGCGTCATCGCCTTGCGCCCAGGTAAGAATGTTGGTAACATTTACCGAACCACCAAAAATTTCAATCGCGTCATCTTGGTTGGCAACAATTTCTATATGGTCAACCGTAGTTCCTGAACCAACACCACCAAGGGTTAATCCGTTAATTTCGTTATCTGCACCAATGGTAATTCCACCGTGTCTGATAGAAATATATTTAAAAACACCTGAATTGTCGGTGGCAACAGTACCGCCGTATTGTCCAAAAGTATCAGTTGCAGGAATTCCTTCTATTTGTTTAGTAGCAACATCACCGCTTACTGAAATTGGTGCTTTTCCAAGAACAATTACGCCACCCCATAAACCAATGTCGGCAATTGAAAGGTTAGTTCCTGCTTTTTGTCCAATTTGAATATTGTCCAATACCGATGTAAAAATAATTGGTTTGGCAGCAGTACCTTCAGCGATTAATTTTCCGCCTTGGTCAACTACTAATGCAGAGGCCAATGAGCCTTGTCCTTCAGCGCCTTTGACAATTGTTCCTGCTTCAATAGTTAATGTAACTCCTTCATCTACAACAACTTTTCCGCCTAAAATATATATTTTATCAGCAGTCCAAGTTTCATTTGCTTTAATAATTCCGGCTTTCGTCACTACCGTTACTGTTTCTTCATCATCTATAATTATAGGTGAATCATTGTCACTTCCGCAACTTGCGGCAAAATTTGAAATAAAAATCAGTACAACTAAGTAATAAAAAGTTTTCATAAGTAATAATTTAGTTTAATTTATTTGTTTAAATGTTGAGGCAAAGAAATAGCGCCTGGTTAAACAAAAGGTTACTTAGAAGTTATAAAAAGATGATAAAAGGGTAAAGTTAATGTTAAGAAGACTTCGCTTAATTCGCCAATGAAATATCAGTATTCAACTTCAAGGCTTTTAATTTTTGGGAAATGGAAATTGTATTTCCCGCAACAACGGCAACATCGCGCAATTCAATGGTTTCATAGCCCAAAAACTGAACTTCTAAAATATAGTTACCAGGTTTTAAGTTGAAGGAAAAAGACCCATCTAAATCTGAATTTGTTTCACAATCAGTGTTTTTAACAGTAATGGTTGCGAACGCCAAAGGTTCATTTTCTACTTCATTGTCCAAGACTACACCTTCAATTTTTCCGTTTTTTGAAAAATCAGCAATGAGGGAACCAACTTCAAAAGACTGGCTGTATAAAAAAGTGGTGGTAAAAATCAAAAAAGCTGTAACCAATAATCGCATCGCGTTCCTATTTATTTTATTAAGTACAAATTAAGGTACCCAATGTTAATTAATCGTTAATCCTAGTTTAATGTTTCATAACCTAAATGTTAAGGTTGCCAAAAACAAGCCTTCAAAAAAATATAAATTATTAAGTATCTTGCACAAAATATTTTACAATGGGTATGAACTGGAGCCAACTATTGTCGCTCAAAAGATTTGGAGACACACAAATACGACCGCGCAAAGATCAGGACGAAACTCGGTTGGGTTTTGAAGTGGATTACGACCGAATTATTTTTTCTGATTCCTTCAGAAGTTTGCAGGATAAAACGCAGGTGGTGCCGCTTTCAAAAACCGATTTTGTGCATACCCGACTTACCCATAGTTTGGAAGTAAGCGTTGTGGCGCGTTCTTTAGGCAGAAAAGTTGGCGAGCAGGTGCTTAAAAATCATCCTGAATTGGCGGAACAAGGCTATACAATGAACGATTTTGGTGCCATTGTGGCCACAGCTGCTTTGGCGCACGATATTGGAAATCCGCCTTTTGGCCATAGCGGCGAAAAAGCCATTGGAGAATATTTTAAACATGGAAACGGACAACAATATGAAGCGCATCTTACCAAAAAACAATGGCAGGATTTGGTGGATTTTGAAGGAAACGCCAACGGTTTCAGAATTTTAACGGAAAGCAAAGCCGGAATGGAAGGCGGCTTGCGATTGTCTTACGCCACTTTGGGCACTTTTATAAAATATCCAAAAGAGTCGCTGCCAAAAAAGCCAACAACGCATGTCGCCGATAAAAAATATGGCATTTTCCAGTCGGAAGTTCCTTGTTTTGAAGATGTCGCCAATGAACTAGGACTTGCCTCAAAAAGCGGAAATTCGAGTTATCACAGACATCCTTTGGCGTATTTGGTTGAAGCAGCCGACGATATTTGTTATACCATTATCGATTTTGAAGACGGCATCAATTTGGGATTGATTGAGGAAGATTTTGCGCTTGAATATTTGATAAAATTGGTAAAAAACACCATTGACACCAAAAAATACCATCAGCTGCAATTTAAAAAAGACCGCTTAAGTTACCTGC
>DATIRG010000250.1:0-1937 GCA_035470005.1 Lutibacter sp.
CCAAAAGTCCGTTTTACATAAAACCGGCTTTAAGTCTGGATTTGCTTTCTTGGCTTATTCAATTTTACAAAAATTCCAATCAAGATCATGTAAATAAATCCATGGTGCCTTTGCGGAATCTTTCTTTTTTCAGTAAAGAATTGTATCGGGAATTTGCACAATCTGCCAACGAATTTGGGTATCAGGAAAAAGGGCTTTTGATGCTTTATAACACTGAAAAAGTGGGTGAGGAAGAAATAAAAACAGGAAAAGTCGCTGAAGAATTGGGTATAGAAGTTGATTTTCTAAATCAGCAGGAAGTTAAAGAGTTAGAGAAAAATATTGCAGTGAACGCATTGGGCGCCGTTCATTACAAATCGGATGCACATTTGTCGCCAAACCATTTTATTGCCTTTTTAAAAGTTGAATTAAATCAAATGGGCGTGAAGCTGATTTCAAATTGTTCCTTAATCGATTTTAAAATTTCTGAAGGTAAAATTGCGGAATTATTGACCAATCAGGGAAATTTTAAAGCCGATGAATTTGTTATTGCGGCGGGCTCATGGAGTGTGGAAGTTGCCAAAAAGTTAGGCGTGAAATTGTATATATTGCCAGGCAAAGGCTATAGTTTTAATGTAGAAAACTTGATTGTAAAACCAACAATTCCAACTATTTTATGCGAAGGAAAAGTGGCTGTAACGCCTATGGGCGAAACTTTGAGGTTTGGCGGAACTTTGGAAATTACTAACAATAACGACACTAAAATCAACATTAAAAGACTGCAGGGAATTGTTGAAAAAGTGAATCAGTTTTATCCTGATATCAAAGTTAATCTTCCTGAAAAAGAAAAAGTATGGCATGGTTTTAGGCCTTGCACACCAACCGGATTGCCGATTATTGAGAAATCTAAAAAAATTAAAAATCTAACCATCGCTACAGGCCATGCAATGATGGGCTTGAGCTTGGCGCCGGCTTCCGGCAAGTTGGTAAGTGAAATACTGATGGGTAAAAAAACATCGGTAGATATTACCGAATTTAGGAGTTGTTAATGTTTTTTGGTTACTTTTGAAAATGAATTCTATCGAAATTTTAATAAAACTCAGAAGAATTGTACGTTCCATAAACTTGGAAAGCAAACGCGTGGATAAAGAATTGGGCGTGAGTATTCCGCAATTGTTGTGCCTGCAATTTTTGGCCGAACAAGATGATTATCGGACAAATGCTTCTAAATTAAAAGGATTTTTGAATTTAAATGCCAGTACAATTACAGGCATTATTTCTAGGCTGGAGAAAAAAAACTTGGTGGTAAAGCTGCCAAAATCAACCGACAAGCGAATTACCTTAATTTCTTTAACGGCAAAAGGAATGGCACTCATCCAAAATGCTCCTATAACTTTTCAGCAAAAATTAAGTGAAAAACTGCAAGCGCTTCCGCCCGAAAAGCTTAAAACGATTATTGATGGCATCGATTTATTAACCGAACTTATGGAAGTAGGTGAAATTGATGCATCGCCTATTATCACTTCCGAAGAGTTTATCTAAAAATTTTTGGTATAATTTTATTGGTTTTTTTATATCGATAGTTTCTGCAGTAAATATAAATTTTAAGCATTTTTTATTCAGAATAATAACAATTATTTGAGTTTAAAACATATTTATGCCGTACTTATTGAATTATAATAATTAAATATAAATAGTTTCTATAGAAACTATTTCGTATTTTTGCATTATAACCATTAAAATAAAACAAGAACTATGCTCATTATACAGGTAAAGGAAGGCGAAAATATTGACAGAGCGCTAAAGAGATACAAACAAAAAACACGAAGGACAAAACTGATAAATAATTTAAGAGACCAAAAACAATTTATCAAAAAATCGGTTAAAAACAGGAAGCAAAAAGGAAAGGCGATTTATGTTCAGAATTTAAGAATGCAAGAAGACCAATAATGAATATT
>DATIRG010000251.1:0-1900 GCA_035470005.1 Lutibacter sp.
TCATTTTTGATTTGTTGTTTAATGTTTTTGCCAACTTGCTTTTTGTAAAATAATTCAATATCGTATCAAATATATCGATTAAATTTTTGACATCTATCAAAGAATTTAAAAAAGGATTTAATTTTTGAAGGCATCGCTTCATCGGCGTTGCCCACTGGTAAATTAACCTTTAAAAACAAAAAAAGAGACGAAGCTCGTCTCTTTTTTAATAGTTTTTTGTAAGTTTTCCGTTTTTATTTTACTTGCGTTTGCGCATACAAACGACTAACTTCATCCCAGTTAACAACGCTCCAAATTGCTTGTAAATAATCCCCGCGTTTGTTTTGGTATTTTAAATAATACGCATGCTCCCAAACATAAATGCCAAAAATAGGCGTTCCTTTTACAGGTGCATCATCCATCAGCGGGTTGTCCTGATTTGGTGTTGAGCAAATTACCAGTCTGTTATCCGGCGTCACTACCAACCAAGCCCATCCCGATCCAAAACGTGTTGCGGCTGCCTGCGTTAATTGTGTTTTAAAAGCTTCCATACTGCCAAAAGTTATTTCAATGACAGCAGTTAATTCATCAGATAATTTGGTGTTTTTGTTTGGCGTAAGCACATTCCAAAACAAGTTATGGTTGTAGTGCCCACCGGCGTTGTTTCTGATGGCCGTTGAATATTTGGACATATTTCCCAAAATGGCATTCATATCTGTGTTATTTTCCATTCCTGCTTCTTTTAACGCTTTATTAAGGTTATTTACATAGCCGGCGTGGTGCTTGGAATAGTGAATTTCCATAGTTTGTGCATCCACAAAAGGTTCCAAGGCGTCATACGCATAAGGCAATGGTGCTTGCGTAAATTGCGCAAATGCACTGGTAGATATTAAGGCTATCACAAAAAATTTAAGTACTGTTTTCATCTGTTTTTATTTTTTTAGTGTTTGCACAAAAATACTGCGCTACTATTGCAGACACAAATTAGAAACCTTAAAATAATGCCAAAAAAAATCTATTTTTTATTTCACTATTTTGGTTACCATTATTTTATCAATCCGTTGTCCGTCCTTATCAACAATTTCAAATTCATAATTGCCAAATTCGAATTTATCTCCAACATTGGGCAAAGAATTATTTGTATAAATAAGCAATCCTGCAATAGTGGTAAATTTGTTCTGTTGACTTATATCAATGTTTAGGTCAAAATGTTTCAGAAACTCAATAAATGAATATTGTCCGTCAACCAGCCAACTATTTTCATCTCTTTGTGTTATTTGAAACTCATATTGGTCGTTTTCGGTCATATCGCCCACCAATGCATCAACAACATCATCCAATGTCACCATCCCTACAGTAGATCCATATTCGTCCACAACAATTCCATAGTGCATCTTTTCTTTTTTAAAAATCTCAAGTACTTTATAGGCAAAGGAACTTTCATTTAAAAACACCGGTTTTTTTATAAAATTTTTAATATCAAAGTTGTCGTTTATTGTGGGCGTAAACAAGTCTTTTAATAAAACAACACCAATGATATCGTCCAAATTGCTATTTTCGCAAACCGGGTAAGCAGAGTGTTTTTCTTCATTAATTTTACTTTTAACAGTTTCCCAGGAATCATTTGTGTCAATAAAAACTATTTGGCTTCGATGCGTATAAAGTGAGTTTACTTTTCTGTCGCCCAATTCAAACACACGTTCCACGATATCCTGTTCAATATCTTGTATTTCTCCTCCAGCGGCACTTTCTTTTATGATGGATTTAATCTCTTCTTCAGATACTTTACTGTCGGTTGTTTTCTTAATGCCCATAATGCTTAAAAGCAAATTGTTGGTTGTTGTCAGCAGCCAAACAAATGGTGAAGTAATTACAGATAAAATTTTCATTGGTTTGGCCAATAAAATAGCAATTGGCTCGG
>DATIRG010000252.1:0-7335 GCA_035470005.1 Lutibacter sp.
ATATCCAAATCGGGATCGAATCGTGTTGAAAATCCGCGTTCCTCTACTTCAAATTGATGAGAAGACACACCCAAATCAGCCAAAATACCGTCTACTTTTTTGATGCCATAAAAGCGCAAATACCTTTTAATAAATCGGAAATTCTGCGGTATCAAAGTAAATCTCGGATCGTCAATGGTATTACGTTTCGCATCTTCATCCTGATCAAAGGCAAAGAGTTTTCCGTGTTCATTTAACCTGCTTAATATTTCCGTTGAATGGGCTCCGGCGCCAAAAGTAACATCAACATACACACCGTCTGGTTTGATATTTAAACCCTCAACACTTTCCTTTAACAAAACGGGATTATGATATTCCATCTTCATTTTCATTTATGTTACCCATCACACTTTCAGCCAAATCCGCAAAATCAATCGTTGCATCATCTATCGCTTTTTCATACTTGTCTTTGTCCCAAATTTCAATAATGTTTACTGCTGATGAAAGCACCACATTTTTGTCAATGTCTGCAAATACCTGCAAATCTTTTGGGATCAATAATCTTCCCAAACTGTCTAATTCCACAATTTTTACCCCTGCGGTAAACCGTCTGATGAAATCATTGTTCTTTTTAACAAACCTGTTCAACGTATTCACTTTTGCCATCATCGCATTCCACTCAGACATCGGATACAGCTCCAAACATGGCTGAAAAACGGATCGTTTTATCACAAAACCTTCCTGCAACATAGGCATAAGCTGTTTCTTTAATGCGTTGGAAAGCAGCAACCTTCCTTTCGCATCAGCCTTAGCTTCGTATGTTCCAATTAAATTTATCATCATGAATTTGAATGTATTCAAAAATATAAATTATTTCCCACAAATTACCACAATTATCCACTTTGTTGATAACTTTTACCACTTCTTGACATTTATAGGTTACTTTTTTAAATTTCAACCACTTACTATTTTAATTGCAGATCTTTAAAAAAACCGATACTTTCGAAAAAAAAGTTACCTTTGCAATAAGGTATAAAAACGAATATTTAAATGAGCAGTAAACTTATCGAAGACGGCAAGTATAGCTATGTTGAAGCCGGCGAAGGACGACCTATAATTGTACTTCACGGACTTATGGGAGCATTAATTAATTTTGAGGGTGTTTAGAACTATATTTCAGAAAAAGGATCTAAAGTAATTATAACTGAATTGCCCAGTTATAAATTGCCGCTTTTAAAATCGAATGTTAAAAACTTATCGTAGTTTTTAAAAGATTTTATGGCTTATAAGAAAATTGACAAAGCCATACTGCTTGGAAACTCTTTGGGAGGCCATATCGGATTGTATTTCACAAAGTTAAATACAAAAAACGTTGCCGCACTTGTGTTGGCAGGAAGTTCTGGTTTGTATGAAAAATCAATGGGTGATACGTTCCCAAAAAGAGGGAATTATGAGTATATAAAAGCCAAGACTGAAGAAGTTTTTTACGACCCTGCAATTGCAACAAAAGAGGTTGTTGATGAAATTTTTGCTTCAGTGAACGACCGCGTAAGGGTGATTAAAACTTTGGCCATTGCCAAAAGTGCCATTCGTCATAATATGGCAAAAGATTTGCCTAAAATGAATATTCCCACCTGTATTATTTGGGGAAAAAACGATTTGGTGACTCCGCCTGAAGTTGCCATAGATTTTCAGAAATTACTGCCTGATGCAGATTTGTACTGGATTGATAAATGCGGCCACGCGCCCATGATGGAACACCCTGACGAATTTAATAAAATTCTTGAAAGCTGGCTTAAAGAAAGGAAACTATAACCCATGAAAATTAAATCTGCTGATTTTGTAACCAGCAATACCGATGTTTCAAAATGCCCAAAAGAGCAAATCCCGGAGTATGCATTTATAGGACGCTCTAATGTTGGAAAATCCTCGTTGATCAATATGATTA
This sequence comes from Lutibacter sp., assembly GCA_035470005.1. Classification (GTDB taxonomy): domain Bacteria; phylum Bacteroidota; class Bacteroidia; order Flavobacteriales; family Flavobacteriaceae; genus Lutibacter. The sequence continues at coordinate 1,928 of DATIRG010000252.1, forward strand.
CGGGCAGAAGTAAATTGGCAAAAACATCAGGGAAACCGGGAAAAACCCAACTTATCAATCACTTTAAAATTAACGAAAATTGGTTTTTGGTAGATTTACCGGGCTATGGTTATGCTCAGGTTTCAAAATCTAAACGACAAACATTTCAGGAGTTCATCAAAGATTATTTATTGCTTCGCCAACAATTGATCTGCACTTTTGTGCTGATAGATTCAAGGCTGGAACCCCAAAAAATTGATTTGGAATTTATGGAGTTCCTGGGCGAAAACAGCATTCCATTTTATATTGTTTTCACCAAAGCCGACAAGCTGAAACTTTCTGAATTGAACCGAAATATTCAGGTTTACGGAAAAACGATGACCAAATCCAATTGGGAAAGCATGCCGCCGCATTTTGTGACTTCTGCAGAAGACACTACCGGAAAAGAAGAATTGCTTGATTTTATAGACAAATTAAATCAGCAAGTCGCCACACCATCCTAAAAATGGCTTCAACCAAAAATACGCTACAAATTCTTTTTGAAGACAACCACTATATCATTGTCAACAAACACTCGGGTGATATTGTTCAGGGCGATAAAACCGGAGATGAACCTTTAAGTGACGTGGTAAAATCCTTTATCAAGGAAAAATACGACAAACCGGGCGCTGTTTTTTTAGGCACAGTGCATCGGCTTGATAGGCCAACCACAGGCATCGTTGTTTTTGCCAAAACTTCAAAAGCGCTGGAACGTTTCAATAAAATGCTGCGCGATAAAAAAGTGAATAAAACGTATTGGGCGGTGGTTAAAAATAAACCCGCAAAAGATGCCGATACCATTACAAGTTACTTAATCAAGAATCCGAAAAACAACAAATCCACTTCTTACAATACCGAAATTGAAGGCAGCAAAAAAGCCATTCTTCATTATAAAATATTGAAATCACTAGACAATTACCACTTGTTGGAAGTCGATCTGGAAACAGGTCGCCACCACCAAATCAGGTGCCAGCTTTCAGCCATTGGTTCGCCCATTAAAGGCGATTTAAAATATGGTTTCGACCGAAGCAATAAAGATGCAAGCATCCATTTACACGCACATAAAATAGAGTTTGTCCACCCAGTTTCAAACGAAATGATTTCAATTGTTGCCCCAACCCCGAAAGATCCGATTTGGGATGCCTGTAATTAATAATTGCTGTTAAGCTTTATTTTTCTTGTTTACAATTTCATCCAAGCATAAATTTCCCAGACTTCCTTTATGAGTGTGTGCCAATTTTTTATCGGGATTAAAAGTGCCGGCGTCAATGCTTTTTCCGACAATTTTATAGGCATCCCGAAAAGGCACTCCGCTTTGAACCAGTTTATTGACTTCCTCTACACTAAATAAATACCGGTATTTTTCATCTTCGATAATATTCGGTTTTACCTGAATGTTTTTTAACGAATAGGTAAGCATTTCCAAACAGGATTTTAAGGTTGAAAACGACGGAATCAATCCTTCTTTCAACAATTGCAAATCCCGGTGGTAACCGCTCGGCAAGTTGTTGGTGATGAGCGTAAACTCGTAAGGCAATGCCTGTAGTTTGTTGCATTTTCCCCGAATCAATTCAAAAACATCCGGATTTTTTTTATGGGGCATAATGCTTGAACCTGTGGTTAATTCATCGGGAAAAGAGATAAAACTGAAATTCTGGTTCATATACAAACAAATGTCCATGCTCATTTTCGACAAGGTTCCTGCCACCGAACTCAGCGCAAAAGCCGTCGATTTTTCCAGTTTTCCCCTGCCCATTTGCGCAGCAACGGAATTGAATTTCAAGGTTTCAAAATTCAATAATTTTGTGGTATAATCCCGGTCTATCGGATAGGAACTTCCATAGCCGGCTGCAGAACCCAGCGGATTTTGGTCGGCCACTTTATAAGCTGCTTTTAAAAAATAAATATCGTCTATCAAAGTTTCGGCATAGGCTGAAAACCACAATCCGAAAGACGACGGCATGGCGATTTGAAAATGCGTGTAACCGGGCAACAACACGTTTTTATGCTGTTCCGCCAAGGAAATTAACAAGTCGAAAAGTTCATCGACGCCTTCATCAATTTCCTTTAAAGCATCTTTCACATATAAATGGACATCCACCAAAACCTGATCGTTTCTTGATCGTGCCGTATGAATTTTCTTGCCGGTATCACCCAATTTTTCAGTCAGCAAAAACTCTATTTTAGAATGAACGTCTTCAAAAGAATCCTCAATAATGAAATTTCCTTCTTCAATAATTTGTAGAATATTTTCAAGTTCTTGCTCCAAATCAGCAATTTCCGCATCCGTTAACAGCCCGATTTTATGCAACATTTTTGCATGGGCAATATTCCCGATCACATCGTATTTTGCCAAAATTAAATCGAGTTCCCTGTCGTTCCCAACAGTGAACAAATCTATTTTTTTATCGGTTGAAAATCCTTTATCCCAAAGTTTATTGCTATTTTTCATTATAAAATTTCTTTTAATATTTTGATATACAAATCTATCCCTTCTTCAATTTCATTCACATAAATAAATTCATCGGCGGTATGCGACCGAAAACTGTCACCCGGACCTAATTTCAAGGATGGGCAACTTAATACCGCTTGATCAGACAACGTTGGTGAACCATAAGTTTTTCTACCCAATTTAATTCCGGCCTTCACAATGGGATGGTTTATTGGAATTGAGGAGGAGTTTAACCGCAACGATCTTGCTTTCACTTCACATTTCACTTTCGATTGCACAATATCCAACACTTCCTGATTGCTGTAAGCATCTGTAACGCGCACATCCACCACAAAATTGCAGGTCGCCGGAATCACATTGTGCTGATTTCCGGCATTGATTTGTGTCACGGTCATTTTAACTTTCCCCAACAGTTCCGATTCCTTCGGAAATTCAAAATTTTGAAACCAGTGAATGTCCTCAATCGCTTTATAAATGGCATTATCGCCAATGCCGTGTGCCGCGTGGCCCGAAGTCCCTTTTGCTTCACAATCCAGCACCAACAATCCTTTTTCGGCAATGGCCAACTGCATTAAAGTGGGCTCTCCAATAATGGCGAAATCTATGGGCGGAATAATTTGCAGCATGCTGTTCAATCCGTTTAGTCCTGAGCTTTCCTCTTCGGCCGAAGCCACAAAAACCACATTGTAATTTAAATCTTTTCTGTCGTAAAAATAAGTGAATGTTGCCAATAGGGAAACCAGACTTCCGCCGGCATCATTGCTTCCCAAACCGTACAATTTTCCGTCGGAAACTTCCGGATTGTAAGGGTTTTTTGTATAGCCTTTGTTCGGTTTTACGGTATCGTGATGCGAGTTTAACAATATCGTTTTTTTGGCAGCGTCAAAATACTTGTTTTTTGCCCAAACATTGTGTTTGTCACTTTCAAATCTGATGTCGTGATTGGAAAACCATTGCATAATTAACAGCGCCGTTTCGTTTTCCTCACCGGAAAAAGATTGCGTTGCAATTAAATTTTTAAGCAATGCTAAAGCTTCCTTTGTTAGTTGGTTGATCATTATTTTATACTTAATTCGGTATATAAATTATTGGTGTTTTTAAGGAGTGACGCATCGCCAATGTTCACTTTTTGAACGCCATTTTTAAGGGCATTGAAACAATTATGAAGCTTGGGAATCATTCCTTCTGAAATTATTCCTTCTTCAATCAGTTGTTCATATTTTATTAAATTGATATGTGGTATTACGGAGTTTTTATCTGCAATAGTTGACAACACGCCTTTCAATTCAAAAACATAATTCAGCGTCACGGCATAAAAGTCGCTCATGGCAATCGCAATTTCAGAAGCAATGGTATCGGCGTTTGTGTTTAATAACTGTCCGTTCTTGTCGTGTGTAATCGCGCAAAAAACAGGCGTTACCTTGTTTTGCAACAACACCCTTATAAATTCGGCATTAACAGCATCCACATCGCCCGCAAATCCGTAATCAACATCAGCAACCATTCTTTTGTGCGCCAAAATGCAATTGGCATCGGCACCCGACAAGCCTATCGCATTACAGTTAAATTTTTGCAACTGCGCGGTTATTTTTTTGTTCAGCAATCCTGCATACACCATCGTCACCACTTCCAAAGTCGCTTCATCGGTCACCCTTCTTCCTGAAATCATTTTAGGCTGCAAACCCATAGCTTCAGAAATTTCATTGGCCCTTTTGCCGCCGCCGTGAACCAATAATTTAGGTCCTTCCAACGCAGAAAAATCCTTCAGAAACGATGCTAAAGCAACTTCATCATTGATGATGTTTCCGCCAATTTTAACGATATGCAATTGTTGTTTAGCCATTGTTTTGCAATATTTTCTTCAACACCAGTTGAGCGGAGAAGGTACGATTATTCGCCTGTTGAATCACAATGGAATTTTCTGAATCAATCACCGCATCCGTAGCAATTACGTTTCTTCTCACCGGCAAACAATGCATAAATTTTGCGTTATTCGTGAGTTTCATTTTTTCAGAAGTAACAGTCCACGCGCTGTCCGAATTCATTACCCGACCGTAATCTTTAAAAGAACTCCAATTTTTCACATACACAAAATCGGCGTTTTCAAATGCTTTTTCCTGATTGTGTTCTATGGCGGAATTTTTGGTGATTTCTGGGTCCAACTCATAACCTTCAGGATGCGTAATCACAAAATCCGCGTCCTGCAATTGCATCATTTCCACAAAAGAATTCGCCACGGCCTGCGGCAACGCTTTTGGATGCGGCGCCCAGGACAAGACCACTTTTGGTTTGTGTGCCGTTTTAAATTCTTCCATTGTGATCGCATCTGCCAAAGCTTGTAACGGATGTCCGGTGGCACTTTCCATATTTACCACCGGAATTCCTGCGTATTTTTTAAAACTGCTGATCACAATTTCAGCCTGGTCTTTTTCTCTGTCCGTGAGCGACGCAAAAGCCCTGATGGCAACGATCTCACAATATTGCGCAATGACTTTGGCCGCTTCTTTTACGTGCTCCGATTTTGAGCCATTCATAATGGCGCCTTCTTCATATTCCAATTCCCAGCCTTCACTGCCAAAATTCATCACAATCACATTCATCCCCAAGTTTTGGGCGGCTTTTTGAGTGCTTAATCGCGTGCGCAAACTGTTGTTAAAAAACAACAGACATATCGTTTTTCCTTCGCCGAGCGTATTGTGTTGAAGCGGATTTTTCTTGATTTCAATGGCTTCCTTAACCGCTTTTTGCAGATTCCCAAGGTCGTTTATGCTGGTGTAATGCTTCATTTTATGCTAAAATTTCTTTCAATGCGTTTATAAATAGGTCGACATGCTCCTTTTTCGCGCTTAGCGGCGGTAAAATCCGTAACAAATTTTTGTTGTTTGAACCGCCGGTAAAAATATGTTGGTCGAAAATGAGTTTTTTTCGCAAATCACCC
>DATIRG010000253.1:0-1890 GCA_035470005.1 Lutibacter sp.
CATTGGGATATTCCAGTATCATGGCCCTCATAATTGGAACTCCTGTATCATACGCCTGTCGGGCATAGGTATAGATATATGGATTTAATTGGTATTTAAATTCAATTGATTTTTTAGCGATTTTTTCTGCTTCTTCACCAAACAACCAAGGCTCAACGGCATTATTACCCTCATGATGGGCGCGACTTAAAGGATTGAAAACCCCGAACTGCAACCAGCGAATATAAAGTTCTGAAAATTCTTTGTAGTCTGTTATCTCCCCGCAATAACCGGAAATATCAGTGGTCCAAAATGGGACAAGCCCCATTCCTGCTGATAATCCTAAGGGTATTTGGTTTTCTAAATTTCCCCAGCCGTCGAGAACGTCACGTCCGTTTCCGCTGTCTCCGGACCATCCGAAAGTATACCGTTGCATTCCCGCATAAGCCGCACGTGTCATTTGAAAAACGCGTTGGTTGGGATTGTTTTTTTCAAACTGTTCAGTGACAACTTTATCCCAGGTGAGTCCATAAACATTGTGTATTTCATCATGCATTCCGAGGTAATGTTTCATATGCAATCGGTCAGTGCTTTCTTCATTGCTCCAGGCAGGTTCTCCCATATCGGTCCAGAAACCTTTTACGCCATCATCTAGAGGTATTTGCTGAAGTGTTCCCCACCAATCTGCAACATCCGGATTGGTAAAATCGACCACCCCGCAGTTTCCGCCCCAAGGCCATGGCATATCATAAGCCTGTCCGGTTCGATCATCTGTCACAAAAAATCCTTTATCTTTTGCTTCAGTCCATTGATCCGAATTTGATTGAGATATAACGGGATCCTGTGAAACAATGACTTTAAATCCATTTTCAGACAAATCTGAAAGCATTTTTTTCGGATTGTCATACCGGTCTTTTCGCCATTTAAAATTTTGAAGTCCTTCTACCCAGCCAATATCCTGGTATATAATATCACAAGGAATATTTCTTTCTCTATATGCTGTGGCAATATCACGCGAAAGCTTTTCGAAATTTAGCATACCTCTGCTTTGTGACCAGCCTAATGCCCATTTCGGTGGCATAATCGGTTTTCCTGTAAGTTTTGTGTAACTGCCTATAATTTCTTTATAATCATTGCCAAACATAAAATAATAAATGAATGGGCCATTTGGTGTTGAAAACGAAAAGTGATTTTGGGATTTATGGCCAAAGTCAAAAGATGTTTTATAGGTGTTATCAAAGAAAATTCCATAGTTATAACTGCTCATAAAAAAGGGAATGCTTTTATAAAGCGGATCTTCAGTTTCAGAATAACACGGCTTGTCACTGTTCCACATGACATAAGTTTTTCCTCTTCTGTCCAACGTCCCGGTTTTTTCACCCAATCCAAAAAAATGTTCGTCTGGCCTTAAAACTTTTTTGGTTATTGCATAGGAATCGTTATAAGCATAAGCTTCCTGGTCAGCATCGCCCATAATTAACTTTTGATATTTATCAAAAATCGCGATATTAAAAGGTGATTTTGAAATACGAACTCGTAAATCCCCGGTGAATATTTCAAAAGCGGCATTGGAATCCTGAACTGTTATCGCCATCGAATTGTCAAAAATTTCATTAACCACAGCAAATGATTCATTGTTTCGTTTAAAATCTCCTTTAGGCGAAAACCAGAATTTTATGTTTTTGGAATCAAGAAATTCAAGGGAGATTTTAGCACTGTCATTGCAATTGAAAATAACTTTATTCTTAACAATGCTATAAGAATCGCAAACTGAAACCTGATTTACCTGGGAATGGGCTTGCATTCCAATGATCAATAAAATTAATAAGACATATGGATTTTTATTCATTTGATTATTTTTAGCGTTATGTTTTCACCACCAATCGTTGTCAATTATTACAGTTAATTGTA
>DATIRG010000254.1:0-4401 GCA_035470005.1 Lutibacter sp.
GAATTGGAAGAAGGTATTGACGGTTTGGTTTACATTTCAGACCTTTCTTGGACTAAGAAAATTAAACATCCATCAGATTTCGTATCTGTAGGTGATAAATTGGAAGTTCAAGTGTTGGAATTGGATGTTGAAGGACGTAAATTGAATTTAGGTCACAAACAAACCAATGAAAATCCTTGGGATGCTCATGAAGAGAAATTTGCAATCGATTCAATTCACGAAGGAACTGTAAAAGATAAAAGCGATAAAGGATTAATCGTTGGATTGGAAGAAGGTGTTGAGGCATTTGTTCCAAGTCGTTTTATCATAAAAGAAGATGGTTCTAAATTGGCTAAAGGAGATGTTGCCCAATTCAAAGTGATTGAATTCAACAAAGAATTTAGACGTATTGTAGCTTCACATACCTCAATTTTTAAAGCTCAAGAAGAGAAAAATGTAAAAGCAGCTCAACAAAAAAGCGTTGATACCGGCGAAAAAACTACTCTTGGCGATATAGGTGGTGATTTAGCCGCATTGAAGAAAAAAATGGAAGGCGGAAAATAATTCCAATTTCATTTAAATATTAAAAAGGCTGTATCAAATTTGATACAGCCTTTTTTGTTTTTATTACAAGGATAAAAAATTATCTTTGTTGCACTAAATTTAGCATATGTCATTAATAAAATCAATCTCAGGAATACGTGGCACCATCGGGGGCACAGTCAACACAAATTTAACCCCAATTGATACCGTAAAATTTGCCGCAGCTTATGGAATGTGGCTTAAAAATCATACAAACAAAAAGGAACTTACCGTAATCTTGGGCCGAGATGCCCGTATATCGGGAAAAATGGTCAGCAGTTTGGTGGCTAACACGTTGGTTGGTTTGGGAATAAATGTAACCGACATCGGTTTATCAACCACGCCAACGGTTGAATTGGCCGTGATGCTTGATGCCGCTGACGGCGGAATAATTATTACCGCAAGCCACAATCCTAAACAATGGAACGCCTTAAAATTATTGAACCATAAAGGAGAATTTTTAAGTGCATTGGATGGGGAAGAAGTGTTGGAAATTGCCGAAAATGACGGCTATGTTTTTGCAGAAGTTGATGATTTGGGAAAATACAGAAAGAAAGCAAATTATATCAGCAAACATATCGATGAAGTGTTGAATTTAAAATTGGTGGATGTTGAAGCCATTAAAAAAGCCAATTTTAAAGTGGTGCTCGATGCAGTAAATTCAACCGGTGGCATTGCAATTCCGCCTTTATTGGAAAAATTGGGTGTGCAATGTGTTGAATTGTATTGTGAACCTAACGGAGAATTTCCTCACAATCCGGAACCTTTAAAAGAGCATTTAACCGATATATCAGCATTGGTGGTTAAAGAAAAAGCCGATTTAGGCATTGTGGTTGATCCGGATGTAGACAGATTGGCACTTATTTGTGAAGACGGTTCAATGTTTGGCGAAGAATATACCTTGGTTGCCTGTGCAGATTATGTGTTGGGCAAAACAAAAGGAAATACTGTTTCCAATTTGTCATCGTCAAGAGCTTTAAGAGATGTTACGCTAAAACATGGCGGCACGTATCAGGCAAGTGCGGTTGGTGAGGTAAATGTGGTGGAATTAATGAAAGCAACTAACGCCGTGATTGGGGGAGAAGGAAATGGCGGTATTATTTATCCGGAATCGCATTATGGAAGAGATTCATTGGTTGGTGTTGCCTTATTTCTGTCGCATTTGGCAAATTCAAAAGTTTCGTGTAAACAATTACGCGACAGCTATCCGGCATATTTTATGAGTAAAAATAAAATTGAGTTAACGCCACAAATTAATGTTGATGAAATACTAAACAGCATTGCAGCCAATTATAAAAATGAAGACGTGATTACGGTTGATGGCGTTAAAATTAATTTTGAAACCGAATGGGTGCATTTAAGAAAATCGAATACAGAACCTATTATCAGAATTTATACCGAAAGCACTTCACAGCAAAGTGCCGATGATTTGGCTATCAGATTTATAAATGAAATTAAAGCTATTAGCTAATTAAAGAAGAAAGAGAAGAGAATAGAGAATAAAGACTAAATAATTTGATTAAACGACTTAATAATTCAATCAATTATTCATTATTTTGGTACTTTGTCTTTGTGCTTGAAACGTTTATGTGTCCAGAAATAATATGCTGGCTGGGTGCGGACTTGTTTTTCAACTTTTTCTAAAAAAATATCGGTCAATTCATAATCGGGGAATTTTTGGGCTTCATTGGTAATTAAACTGAAGGTAGTTTCATAATATCCCCGTTTTATTTTTTTGGTTTCAATATAAACCATATTCATATCATATCTTTTTGCCAGCATTTCTGCACCGGTATGAATTGGAACTTTTACGCCAAAAAATTCACGCCAGTAAAATGTTTTAGACAATTGTGGTGATTGATCGCTCAGCAGGCCATACATTGCCTGAATATTGTTTTTGTGGTTGTGTTTTATTTCAGCAATAATCTTTGAAGTCTGTATTAAATGCGTACCAAATCTTGCCCTCGATTTTAAAATTTTTTCGTTAAAATAAGGATTTGCCACTTTGGTGAAAGCCGCATATCCCCGATATTTTACAAAAGCATCCAAACTCATTATCCATTCCCAATTTGCATAATGCGGACCCATTAGCATTACACTTTTGCCATCCTTATACAATTCTTCAAACAATTGAATATTGGTGAATTTGTACCTTTTGAAAACTTCTTCTTTTGGCACCGTGAAAAATTTTATCATTTCAATAAAAACATCGGCAAAATGATGGTAAAACTTTTTGCTGATTTCAGTGATTTCTTTTTCAGATTTTTCGGGAAATACCAATTTTAAGTTATTGAAAACCACTTTTTTTCTGTAGCCAATTACATAATATATCAGCAAATAAACAACATCTGAAATGCCGTATAAAATACGAAATGGCAACATGGATATGAGCCAAATGATAGGATAAACCAATATGTAAACAATAAAATTCACCATGAGTATGCAAATATCGTATTAAATATTTAAATATTTTTGGATTGGTTCATAAACAAAGAAACGGGTTCGGCAATTTTTTATACTTTCGCTTTTTAAAATTTAGATGAATGAATATAGATATTGTACTGTTGATCATAATTGCGGCCAATGTGATGTTTTCCATAAAAGGATTTAATGACGAATTATTTTTTGATAACTATAAATTTCAGATTGGATCTATCTTAAGAGGTGAGAAAATCAGAATGTTTTCATCCGCATTTTTGCACGTGGATTACCTGCATCTGATTTTAAATATGTATGTTTTATATGTTTTTGCTCCACAAATCATCTTAAATCTTGGCGTTATAAAATTTTTGATCCTGTATTTTGGAAGTTTGCTTGCCGGCAGCATCTTAACGCTCAGTTATCATAAAAAGGAATTGTATTACACCGCAGTTGGCGCTTCGGGCGCAGTCGCGGGCATTATTTATGCAGCAATTTTACTGAATCCCGATATGAAACTGATGATGTTTCCGTTGCCGATTCCAATTCCCGGTTATATTTTTGGTATCGGTTATTTGCTATATTCTATTTACGGAATGAAAAATAAAGTAGGCAATATTGGTCACGCAGCGCATTTGGGAGGTTCTGTTGGCGGTTACGCGTTGATGTTGTTGGTGTATCCCGAAGTATTTTTGGAAAGTTCGATGGTTGTTATATTATTGGGAATTCCAATTGTGCTTTTGTTGCTTTTCGGAAAAAGATTTTTATAAAAAAAAGCCAAACGAAAGTTTGGCTTTTTTTTGAGCGAGAGACCGGGCTCGAACCGGCGACAGTCAGCTTGGAAGGCTGAAGCTCTACCAACTGAGCTACTCTCGCAAATGCTTGGCAAATATACAATCCTTTTAGACTTCTACAAACGTTTTTTAAGAATTTTTAAACTTTTTTATGTAGTGGAAACCCTTCTTTTCATAACCTTCATTTTCATAAAACCGGTGTGATTTCTCATTCTCAATATAAGTATTTAATTCAGTGGCTTCATAGCCAATACTTTGTGCGTAATTGTAAATCCATTCGAATAATTTTTTTCCCAAGCCTTTATTTCTGTGATTTTTGCCAATCACCACATGATCAGGCTCAACCGTTTTTCCGCAGTAGTGCCGTGTTAAAAACCAAAGTCCGCTAATGCCAACCAATTCATCATCTAAAAACACGCCAACACATTCATAATGCTGTGTTGTCATTTCCAATAAGCGTTCTTTTAGCACTTTTTCGGGTGTATTTGTGTTCAGTTCTCTCAGCAGTGGCAAAATGGAGAAAATATTTTCTTTCTCAATTAATTTAATTTCAAGATGTTCCATATTAATAGTAAATTAGCATCATGGTTGTCAATAGTAGGTAATTAATTTCAAAAACAGCAATGTT
>DATIRG010000255.1:0-1824 GCA_035470005.1 Lutibacter sp.
GGATCATTTTCATTGGTCGCTGGTCTACTTTTTATGGCGATTTTGGCTAATTTAGGTTTTAAACAATTCAAAAAAAGGAAGAAAATTATTTTGTTGGACAACGGCCTCCGGTATCAAAATAAATTTATTGAGTTCGACCAAAAGGCGATGGAAATTTTAAAATTATTGGTTTTGGGCACTGATGTGAGCTCTAATAAAATATTAAGCATTGTTGAAGAAAAGCAATACAGTGCTGCCCACAATGAGCGAATTAAAGTTCAGAAACTCGATGAAATTAACCTAAAAATTAAAACGCTTCTTAATTTTAACGGCGATATTATAGAGTCTAAAAAATCCGAAACAGACAAAAGAATACGACAGTATTTCATCAATAAGAATTTGTTTTTTCTGTCTAAAAAAGACAAATAAAATAAATTAGTCATCTTGCAAATTGCACAATGCCGGTTTTTTGCAATTTTTTTAGCAAATTTGCACATCGATATTTTGTAAATGACCAAAAATACGCTTCCTCTTTCAAACGATACTGCGCAAGAGCAATTGTTGCTGAAAGTCAAGATCAACCTTTTACAGCAGGAACTTTATGATATTGAACAAAAAACGAATGTTTTTGAAGCCATTTTGCGTTCAAATTTAACCAATGAACTTATTGAGGAACAAGAGTTGACCGTACTTTACAAAAAAGTGCAACTGGCAAAAAAGGAAAAACGCTTCGCACAAAAAAAGAAAGGGAAGAATTTTAAGGAAGTTGATGGCTTAAAAGCAATTTCCAAAAAAAACTTAAATGAAACAATTGAAGGCGATCAAAAAGAAAAAAAGCGCTTGTACCGAGAAGCCATGCTTTTTGTGCATCCTGATAAATTTTCCATGAACCACGAGAAAATTGACCTTGCCACAGAAGTGACCACCAAATTGATAGCCATTTACCAAACCGGCAGTCTGGCCGAACTTCAAATTTTTCATACGCACATTTTTAGCGGAAATGCCATGATGCAGCTCCCAGAATTTTCTGAAAAAAGTGTCAAAGAAGATGCTTATTTGCAAAATGAACTCCTGAAACTAGAAAAACAACTGCAAGTTGCTAAGGACAAACTCACCTATAAAGTGCTTACGGAATATGAAAATCCGCTGACGTTTATAAATGAACTAAAAGAATATTATCAAGACCGAATTTATAAACTGAAAAAGAGAACGCGAAAAGCGAATATGTTTGATTTGTAGTGTTTTAAAAAAAAACCTTAGTTAATAATCTTTAAAATCATAAGCTGTAAAGCAGTAATTCCTCTTCATCATCGGGCATTTTTATGATATTGACATATTTAAGTCCCAATTTTTCTATGAGTTTTTGTGAGGCAATATTTTCTTTGGTGGTGATGGCGCTGATGCGTTTAATATGAAACTCATTAATGCCAACTTCAAGCAGTTTTGCTGCACTTTCATACCCGTAGCCCAAATTTTCGAAGTCGGGTAACAAGGCGAAACCAATATCAATGCCTTCCAAACCGTCCCGGTTATACAATCCGCAAGTGCCTATTTTACGGTTGTCAACTTTTCTGATCAGCGTATAATTTCCATAGCCTAGTTTTTCCAGTTGCGGTGTCATTCTTTCCTTGATATAGATTTTGGCATCTTCAACCGATTTCACGTTTCTGTCTCCAATATTTTTAAGCCATTTCGGTGTGTTCACCAATTCAAAAATGAATTCAGCATCAGCCAAAGTGGTGGGTTGTAAAATTAGGCGGTCGGTTTCAAAGTGTTGGTATGTTTTCATCTTAACAGAGGGCCAATGTTTTCAAACCTGAACTGGTTATTAAATTTAATTCGAAT
>DATIRG010000256.1:0-1768 GCA_035470005.1 Lutibacter sp.
CAACCGTATACACCAATTCGCTTAAATCGAAATCTTTAAAACGTTCAATGGCAGTTCCTATGTCCTGCGTCATATACACCGCGGTGCCGTCCGATCGCAACACAATTTTTTCATCCAGGCCGTCGGCTGTCAGGTCAATCCAAACCGAGCCGTCTTCCTTTTTATAAAAAACGCCTTTCTCAAGTCCGATGGCAACCACGTCTTTTCCCAGCAAATAGGTAATGCTTTCGTAATAATTTTTATCGAAATCAACACCCAGTTCTTTATAGGTTTGTTCAAATCCGGCATAAACCCAGGTATTCATCGTTTTCCAAAGCGAAACGACAGCGTCATCTCCGGCTTCCCATTTAAGCAGCATTTCCTGCGCTTCCAGCAAAATAGGGGCCTGTTTTTTTGCTTCTTCTTCGGTTTTCCCTGCCGCCATTAATTGGGCAATTTCTTCTTTATAAGCTTTGTCGAAGGCCACATAATAGTTGCCCACCAGTTTGTCGCCTTTTAAACCGCTGCTTTCCGGCGTTTCACCATGGCCAAAACGTTGCCAGGCCAGCATGCTTTTGCAAATATGGATGCCCCGGTCGTTGATGATTTGTGTTTTGTATACTTTTTTTCCTGAAGCCTTTACAATCTCGGCCACGGAATAGCCCAATAAGTTATTTCTGATGTGCCCCAAATGCAGCGGCTTGTTGGTGTTTGGGGAAGAATATTCCACCATCACGGCTTTTTCGGCCGGATTGGGCGTTACAAATCCGAAATTTGGTGTCTGGTAAATATCATTAAAGGCATTCAGAAAGAATTCATCTGCAATCACCAGGTTCAAAAACCCTTTGACCACATTAAAATCTGTGACTTCCTTCACATTTTCTTTTAAATAGGCGCCCAGTTTGGTGCCAATTTCAACAGGATTTCCTTTGATATAGCGTAAAAGCGCAAAAATAACCACGGTGATGTCCCCCTCAAAATCTTTGTTGGTGGCCTGAAATTCCACGGAATCCACATTGACATCGTAAATTTCTTTGAACCCTTTTTTTATGGCTGTTTCTAAACTGTTTTGCATCTTTTTTTGCTGAAATCTGTTAAGGAGCAAAAGTACGATAATTTTTAAAAGTTTAAATTGTATTTTTGCCAATAAATTAAATAGATGGAAGCGTTTTTAAAAGAATTGCCGGGTTTGGCGAAAGAAAAATACCCGGAAACCAAAAAATATTTCGAAAAGTTAAAAAAACGCACGCCCAATAATTTGGATTTTGTGGTGCAGGAACTGCATAACAGCGAATTTACGCGAACGGATTGCTTAACCTGCGGGAATTGCTGTAAAACCACCAGCCCTATATTTACGGAGAAGGACATTCAGCGCATTGCCAAATATGTGAAAATGAAAGAGCATCAGTTTATCTCCACCTATTTGGAAAGGGACCCCGACGATTTTTATGTCCTTAAAACATCCCCCTGTTCCTTTTTGGATTTAAACGACAATATGTGCACCATTTATGATGTCCGCCCAAAAGCCTGCAACGAATACCCGCACACCAACCGACGAAAATTTATCCAGCTTACCAGCCTGACGATGAAAAACACGGAAATCTGTCCGGCAGTTTATAACATTGTCGAAGCGTTAAAAAAGAAATTGCCGCTTTAACTGTTGAACTGTTTAATTGTTGATGCGTGTAATCGTTGAACTATTAACTTTCACATTTCACCTTTTAACGAATAACATATCTGTCAGGCAGTTAACAACATCTTCGAAGCATTAAAAATGAAATTGCCGCTT
>DATIRG010000257.1:0-2876 GCA_035470005.1 Lutibacter sp.
AATTAATTATGATTTTTATTTTGTTGCGCCTCCAAAGATGGATCTGGAACAACTGGAAAAAAAACTTGGGACGGTTATCGATTTACAGGATGCCGATTTAGATACCCATATTTCTACCAGCGAACGATTGGGTCGCAGGTACGATAATTTTGGAAAATTTCTTAATTTGGTGGCCTTTATTGCCTTATTATTGGGCTGTGTGGGCATTGCAAGTGCCATCCACATTTATATCAAAGAAAAATTACGCGCTGTTGCGGTGCTTAAATGTTTGGGTGCCACCAAAAAGCAAACATTTCTTATTTATTTGCTTCAAATTGCCGGAATCGGTTTTTTAGGCGGTGTTATAGGAACTGTTCTTGGTTTGCTGCTTCAGCAGTTGTTTCCTTTGTTTTTGGGTGACCTTTTGCCGGTTGATGTGGAAATGAATTTTTCTCCTCAGGTTATTTTAATGGGCTTGTTATTGGGCGTTTTTATGTCGGTTTTATTTGCTTTATACCCTTTAATGAATACCTTATATGTTTCACCATTGCAAGCTTTAAGGGTTCAGGAAGAAGATACTTCAAAGTCGAGAAAAGCAGGGATTATGGTTTTGCTGGGCATATTTTTGTTCATTTTTATTTTTTCGTTTTGGTTGTTAAAAGACTGGCGGTATTCGCTTGCTTTTGTTGGCGGTATTTTAATCACCTTTTCTGTTTTGGCCGGCATTGCCAACTTGTTTATGAAAAGCATCAAAAAATATTTTCCTACTTCCTGGGGTTTTGTGGCACGCCAAAGCTTGTTAAACTTATTTCGTCCCCAAAATCAAACGCTGATTTTAATTTTGGCCATTGGTGTGGGTTCGTTTTTAATCAGTACACTTTATTTTACAAAAGATGTGTTATTGGCTCAAGCCAGCTTGGAGTCAAATGCCAAAAACCCAAATATGATTTTACTGGATGTGCAGACTGGCCAAAAAGATTCAGTTGCGAATGTTATCAACAGTAAAGGCTTGCCGGTTATGGACAATATGCCGATTGTGACGATGCGTTTGCAAAGCATTAAAGGAAGGTTGGTGAACGATATTCGGCAAGACACAACATCAACAATAAGACGCTGGATTTTGAACCACGAATTTCGTGTTTCTTACCGAGATGCACTTACGGCTTCTGAAACTTTAACAGCAGGCGAGTGGACGCCAGAGGTTAGCAATACCGACCTTGTGCCCATTTCTGTAAGTGATAATTTTGCTGATGATGCCAAAGTTGCTGTTGGCGACAACATCACTTTCAACGTGCAAGGCGTATTGCTAAACACGATTGTAGGAAGTATCCGCACGGTTGATTGGGCGCAAATGCAAATGAATTTTACCATTTTGTTTCCTGAGGGTGTGTTGGAAAATGCACCGCAATTTCGCGTGCTAACCACCAGTGTATCTAATGAATTGGCTTCCGCAGCACTGCAGCAGGATTTGGTAAAAAACTTTCCCAATGTGTCTATTATTGATTTAAGGCAAGTGCTCACCGTGGTTGAAAAACTGCTCGATAAAATTTCGTGGTTGATTAATTTTATGGCCTTTTTCAGTATTTTTACCGGAATTATTGTGTTGTTGGGTGCGGTAAAAACAAGCAAATACCAACGCATTAGAGAAAGTGTTTTGTTGCGTACGCTTGGTGCCAGAAGCAATCAAATTCTCAAAATAACAGCGTTGGAATACCTTTATCTTGGTGTTTTGGGTTCGCTGTCAGGGATTTTATTGTCTTTGCTTAGCAGCCAACTATTGGCTTGGCTGGTTTTTGATACGCCATTTATTCCGTCCTTAATTCCATTTTTGGTGTTATTGCCTGGAATTACTTTGTTGGTTTTGGCAATTGGGTTGGGAAATAGCATTGGTGTAATAAAAAGTCCGCCGTTGGAAGTGCTTCGTAAAGAAGTTAGGTAATACTAAAATTAGTTTAAAATTATATTTGGCTCAGCACTTTGCGTTAGGGATAGAAGCGGAAATCCTTTTTTGAGGCTTTTTTGCCGATTGAAAAGATTGAAGCGTATAGCCCGACCCTTGTGGTAACGCCCAAATTCTAATTTTTTTTGCCTGCTTTGTATCTGATGACTTCTGCCTTTTCAATGGTGATCAATCCGCCAGATTTGGCTTCTTCAAACAATTGTTCCACAATTTTTGTAAAGTTTCTTATTTTATCTTCATCGTCAACAATTTCAATAATAATTGGCAAATCGGAAGAAATTTCGAGCAATTTTGCAGTATGAATTTTACTGTTTGCGCCAAATCCCATAATGCCTCTGGTAACGGTTGCGCCCAACAATCCTTTTTTCTTTGCCTCAAAAACAATGGTTTCATACAATGTTTCGTAGCCTATTTTGTCTGATTCACCTATAAAGATGCGCAGTAATTTTGCATTGGGATTATTTTCCATGGTTACATAAGTTTAAGAAGTGAGTACCCAAAATATGTGGCGAGCAGGCCAAATAAAACGCTGGAAGTGATGTATGCAGAAGCGTACAAAAGCTGTCCGTCGCGCATTAAACTGAAGGTTTCATTAGAGAAAGCAGAAAAAGTGGTGAATCCGCCACAAATTCCTGTTGCAAGAAAAAGTCGCATTTCGGGCGACATATTTGTTCTTTCGCTAAGCCCAAATACCAGTCCAATGGCAAAACAGCCTAAAATATTTACGCCTAATGTACCAAAAGGAAAAGCGGAGAGAAATTTTGTCTGAATAAACTGCGATAGCCCATATCGCAAAACGCCGCCGATAAAACTTCCTGTTCCAATTAATAATATGATCTTCATTTTTTGTTTTTCAGTTTATTTAGCTGCGCAGCCAATTGATTTTTCACAAAGCCAATTTGTTGAATAAACTTTGTTGATGATTCAAAAATAGTTA
>DATIRG010000258.1:0-2531 GCA_035470005.1 Lutibacter sp.
TTATAAAGTAACACTATTCATTTTTAGAAATTTATAAAATGTGCTTATCTGAGTCCGTTGTTAGGCTCAAATTGAACGAACTTTAGGCACTCTAGGCACTCCAAACTTTAGGCACTAAATAGTTACAAAATTTTTAATTTGTAATTATTCCGATTTTGAACCTTCAAATTGTTGTTCTTTTAATTTAAACAAAATATTGAAAGTGGTCAGGCTTCCGTAAATTCTGGTGATGTATTGTTGCAGATCAACCTTGTCCAAATCGTCCAGTTTGCTCGCGTTTATTTTTTGTTCCATCACGCGCAACCGGTCTCTTACCATCACAATTTTATGGAAAAAGACATCAATCGGTATTTCCTTGCTGGCTAATTTTGGGTCTTTCGGTTCCATTACCAATTTTCCGCCTTTCCATCGGTCTCCCAAATGAACAACCTCTGAAATGTCCGACCATTGTTTCAGCATATTTTTTAAGGTTGTTTGAACATCATAAAAACTGACGGTATCCACTTCATCTTCCACGCATTCAATGACTTCAAACTTGCTGTCGATAGCGATGGTTTCCAGTCCGTTTTCAATAAAAGTCACCCAATAATCTTTGGCGCTCACGTTGGTTACCACGCCCAATCCAAATTCTTCGTGTTTAATTCGCGATCCGATTCCTAGTATCTTCATTTTTAGCAGATTTAATTTAACAAATAGATTCCGAAAATAGTCAAAATAAAATAAACGGCAAGTGACATTGCGCCGGCATAATCTTTTGCCAAACGCTGTCCGATCAACAACATAATTAAAGTAATGGCGGCGAATTCCAGTCCCACTTTTGCCACAGTTCCGTCACCTTCAGTAAAAATATAATAACCGCCAATAAGCATTAAAACGCTTGCACCGATTTCAAAAATCAATACCGTCATCAACAAAAGCGGTACCATATTTTTAAGCGGGGAATTTTTAAAATGGCTGGTTATAAAACCCACGTTTCCCTTCCAATCGGTCAATTTATCGATGCCCGATTGTAAAAAAGTGATGATCAAAAACAGTAAAACCAAGATTTCGGCGGAATGATTGTTAAAAATAGACATAATGATTAGTTGTTTTTAAGCTTCATTAATATGAAGCAATCGGGTTAATTTTATGGACAAATCGAGTAAAATTATTTTGGCGTTTCCGTTGCGTTCAATATGGTAAATGGCATCATTTAATTCTTTGTCAATTTCAATAATATTGCCGCTGTGCACAAAAGGCGCAAACTTTTCCAGATTGAAACCAGGCGTTTTCGGTTGCAAAAATACCAGTGATTCCGAATTGTAATTCAGCAATAACGCCTGCCTGAAAAATTGCAGGCAATAGGTTAAAAATCGTTTTTGGGTTTCCCTTCCGGTTTTTGAAATGGTGTCGCTCCACCCGATAAGTTCTTGAATAACCGCAGCGTTCCCTTTGGCCTTAAAGGCGGCTCTTACCCAAATAATAAACCATTGCTCAAATTGTTCATCCGATGTGTCGTTATGCAATAAATGCAGCGCTTTGTTAAAATCACCATCAGCCTGAATGGCAATTTGTTCGGCAATTGGCGGGTCGGTTCCTTCTATTTCAATCAGGCCTTTTACGATGTCATTTTCCGACAATAAAGGAAAATGCAAGACTTGACAACGCGATTTTATGGTTGATATAATTTGGTCTTCATTTTCGGCAATCAAAATAAAAACTGTTTTTTCAGGAGGTTCTTCCAGCAGTTTCAATAATTTATTTGAAGCGGAGGCATTCATTTTGTCGGCCATCCAAATAATCATAATTTTATAACCGCCTTCGTATGATTTCAGTTTTAAGGCTTTTACAATTTCTTCGGCCTCATCAACGCCAATTTGGCCTTGTTTATTTTCAACGCCAATTGATTGCAGCCATTCAAACAAATTTCCATAGGGATTTAAGGCTACAAAACTCCGCCATTCATCCAAAAATAAATTACTTACCGGCCTGCTTTTTACCACTTCATTGGTGGCTACCGGAAACGCAAAATGCAAATCGGGATGCATTAATTTTGAACATCTTATTTTGCAAGATTCTTCGTCTTTACTGCCTTTGCACAAAATATATTGGGCGTAGGCAATGGCAATCGGCAAAGTTCCCGTGCCTTCTTTGCCAATAAATAGTTGCGCATGAGAAATCCGCCCGTTATCGGTCGATTTCATCAGGTGATTTTTCAAGTGCGTCTGTCCTAAAATTTCTGAAAATTCCATTGAAGCGAAAGTAAAACTTTTTCATCAAAGAAAAAATCTAAAGGAGCCAGAAAATTTAGGGATTTATAAACGCTTAGCGCTCTTTGCGTAATTCTTTGCGTCATTTGCGTTTAAGTCTTTTTATTTTTTTAACATATAACTTATCAACCTTTAACATTTAACTGTTTGCAAAGAAATCGCTTTCGTAAAAAACCACAACCCCAAGCCTAAATTCCCTTATATTTGTGGTATAAATTTTTTTTAAGATGAAACGAGCCATAATAAATTTTGTTACCCAGCAGAATGATTAATGGCGACTGT